>NZ_JBQZXE010000171.1:0-5725 GCF_053555855.1 Shigella sp. SIG3 | reverse complement strand
ATGATCCTGCCCGTTCAGGCGGCGCTTGAGCGTTTGCCGCCGTCATTGTTGCAGGCGTCGGCTGATCTCGGCGCACGTCCACGACAAACCTTTCGCTATGTGGTGCTGCCGCTGGCAATCCCGGGTATTGCCGCTGGCTCTATCTTTACCTTCTCACTCACACTGGGCGATTTTATCGTCCCGCAGCTGGTTGGTCCTCCAGGATATTTTATCGGCAATATGGTTTATTCCCAGCAGGGGGCGATTGGCAATATGCCGATGGCGGCGGCATTCACCCTGGTGCCGATTATTCTCATCGCACTGTACCTGGCGTTCGTGAAACGTCTGGGAGCGTTCGATGCACTCTGAACGCGCACCGTTTTTCCTCAAACTGGCGGCCTGGGGCGGCGTTGTTTTCCTACATTTTCCCATCCTGATAATCGCCGCCTATGCGTTTAACACTGAAGATGCGGCGTTTAGTTTTCCACCGCAGGGCCTGACGCTGCGCTGGTGTTAGGGACGCTGGCAGCTGCCGCGCTGTGGAGACGAGACTTTTTCGGCAAAAACGCCATTTCGCTGTTATTGCTGCTGCCCATTGCGCTGCCGGGCATTGTCACTGGTCTGGCGCTATTAACCGCCTTTAAAACCATCAATCTGGAGCCGGGATTTTTCACCATCGTGGTCGGTCATGCGACTTTTTGCGTAGTGGTGGTGTTTAACAATGTCATCGCCCGTTTTCGCCGCACCTCGTGGAGTCTGGTTGAGGCGTCAATGGATCTTGGGGCCAATGGCTGGCAAACCTTCCGCTACGTAGTGTTGCCGAATCTCAGTTCGGCGTTACTGGCAGGAGGAATGCTGGCGTTTGCCTTGTCGTTCGATGAAATCATCGTTACGACCTTTACGGCAGGTCATGAACGAACGTTACCGTTGTGGTTGCTCAATCAGCTTGGGCGACCGCGTGATGTACCGGTAACCAACGTGGTGGCACTGCTGGTTATGTTGGTAACAACCTTGCCGATCCTGGGGGCCTGGTGGCTAACCCGCGAAGGCGACAATGGTCAATAACCACTGATACAGGAATAATCTATGCAACATAAGTTACTGATTAACGGAGAACTGGTTAGCGGCGAAGGGGAAAAACAGCCTGTCTATAATCCGGCAACGGGGGACGTTTTACTGGAGATTGCCGAGGCATCCGCAGAGCAGGTCGATGCTGCTGTGTGTGCGGCAGATGCAGCATTTGCTGAATGGGGGCAAACCACACCGAAAGCGCGTGCGGAATGCCTGCTGAAACTGGCGGATGTTATCGAAGAAAATGGTCAGGTTTTTGCCGAACTGGAATCCCGTAATTGTGGCAAACCGCTGCATAGTGCGTTCAATGATGAAATCCCGGCGATTGTCGATGTTTTTCGCTTTTTCGCGGGTGCGGCGCGCTGTCTGAATGGTCTGGCGGCAGGTGAATATTTTGAAGGTCATACTTCGATGATCCGTCGCGATCCGTTGGGGGGCGTGGCTTCTATCGCACCGTGGAATTATCCGCTGATGATGGCCGCGTGGAAACTTGCTCCGGCGCTGGCGGCAGGGAACTGCGTAGTGCTTAAACCATCAGAAATTACCCCGCTGACCGCGTTGAAGTTGGCAGAGCTGGCGAAAGATATCTTCCCGGCAGGCGTGATTAACATACTGTTTGGCAGAGGCAAAACGGTGGGTGATCCGCTGACCGGTCATCCCAAAGTGCGGATGGTGTCGCTGACGGGCTCTATCGCCACCGGCGAGCACATCATCAGCCATACCGCGTCGTCCATTAAGCGTACTCATATGGAACTTGGTGGCAAAGCGCCAGTGATTGTTTTTGATGATGCGGATATTGAAGCAGTGGTCGAAGGTGTACGTACATTTGGCTATTACAATGCTGGACAGGATTGTACTGCGGCTTGTCGGATCTACGCGCAAAAAGGCATTTACGATACGCTGGTGGAAAAACTGGGTGCCTGCGGTGGCAACGTTAAAATCTGGTGCGCCGGATGACGAGTCTACGGAGCTTGGACCTTTAAGCTCGCTGGCGCATCTCGAACGCGTCAGCAAGGCAGTAGAAGAGGCGAAAGCGACAGGGCACATCAAAGTGATCACTGGCGGTGAAAAGCGCAAGGGTAATGGCTATTACTATGCGCCGACGCTGCTGGCTGGCGCATTACAGGACGATGCCATCCTGCAAAAAGAGGTATTTGGTCCAGTAGTGAGTGTTACGCCCTTCGACAACGAAGAACAGGTGGTGAACTGGGCGAATGACAGCCAGTACGGACTTGCATCTTCGGTATGGACGAAAGATGTGGGCAGGGCGCATCGCGTCAGCGCACGGCTGCAATATGGTTGTACCTGGGTCAATACCCATTTCATGCTGGTAAGTGAAATGCCGCACGGTGGGCAGAAACTTTCTGGTTACGGCAAGGATATGTCACTTTATGGGCTGGAGGATTACACCGTCGTCCGCCACGTCATGGTTAAACATTAAGTTAGATGTTAGTGGCTGTTATAGGACGGCCACTATCGTTTTAGGTTCTGAGTTTAATGGCGGTTAAGTATTAGAATGATTACATTAATAACTGGCGTAAAAATTAGGCTAAATGTTTGATGGCGATTTTTCATCCTGTCACAGTTGATTAGCATAAGGCTTTAGAGTATCGTTATTAAACTAATAATTTATAAGTAGAAGTATTAACAATGAAAGTTCAATTGTACAAATTCACGGAAGATAAAAATAAAACCCTTACCTTCAGATGGACGAAAAAACACTTTGAGTTTTGTATGGATAATAAAATCTTTTTAAATCATAAGGGGAAGAAGTCGTATAAAGAAAGGAATTTATTTCTTTTCTCAAAAGGTGACAAGATAACAATTGAAGATAATGTTATTGCTGAAGAATATTCAACAATGCCTGTGAAAAATTTCTCCAGTGTCGGCGCTTTTTCATTTCCGACCTGCCATTTTTCAGGGAATATACGTATAGGTCGATTTTGTAGTATTGCATCAAATGTAAAAATAATGGGTGGAAATCATCCTTTGAATCGTTTTACTACTCACATGATGACTTATAACGGTGAATTTGATAAGTTTGCTATGAGTGAATTTGAACGTAGCTGGACATTGAAACCATTCATTACCAAACCTGAAAATCCGATTATAGGAAATGATGTCTGGATAGGAAATGATGTTGTATTGAAAGGTGGCATCGCAATAGGTGATGGTGCTGTTATTGCTGCCAATTCCGTTGTTACCAAAGATGTGCCCCCATATGCCATAGTTGCAGGAGTTCCTGCAAAAATAATCAGATTTAGGTTTGATTCAAATGTTATTGATGAACTGTTGAGAATAAAATGGTGGAATTATAACTACTCAGATCTTCCGGATAATAACAAGTGTGATGATATAAATTATTTTGTTGAAGAGATGAATCGATTGATATCAAATGGAAATATTCAAGAGAGGGACTATAAAAAATTCAATCTTTCTGAGGTATTCAGAGGCCTATAATTATCTGTTTTGCATGATAAATGGGCAAGATAACCAGGGCGGGGTTTGCAATTTCAATGGGGCAGCGTCATCAAGGAGGTTGCAAACATCCTGCCATGCATATACTTTACGCCATCTTTTTATATTTACGTTATTCCTTGAAAGTATAAAGCATTTATAGACTCCCGCGCGTATAAAGTATTCGTGATAGAAAAATGTGAAAACAAGATTCCGTTTGAATCAGTAAGCTGTTTGTATAGACGACAGTAGGGGGATGTTTTCTACTCATTTCAATGTAGATGCCAGCAAAAAGAAGTAAATATTAAGGATAATGTTGCAAACTTGGAGAGTATGAGAAGATCTTGCGTACTGTCAGAGAGTTGATTTCTCTGACAGTACGTGCTGCGTGCAAAATCACTACATCAAATAAACCAGCCAAATCTCATAGAGATAAGAGTAAACAAACCAACAGCAGCAAAGACATTTATCAGTACTACAGTTCTACTGGAAACATTCATTTTTGCCACCTTTTATCATTGCCCCTATGTGTATAGTACGGGTTAAGAAAATCCGCAATAATACTCATTCTGAAGATGGATAAGGGCAAGTTGCTGTTTGATGATTTTTTCTCAAACTGGTGAAAAAACTTGATGCACGTCAAAAAATGGCGCATATTTGCGCGCGTTTTATTCATATGGCTGGACGCCCGTACATGTCTCTCTATCAACATATGCTTGTTTTTTATGCGGTTATGGCAGCAATCGCATTTCTTATCACCTGGTTTCTTTCTCACGATAAGAAACGCATCCGTTTCTTAAGCGCCTTTCTGGTGGGGGCCACATGGCCGATGAGTTTCCCGGTGGCGCTGTTGTTTTCACTGTTTTAAATCTTACTCACTGGCTTGACGGCACCACGCAGACTTATATCATTTGGATTAATCGATAAATTTCACAAGTGGCTAAGGAGAAAGTATGTCGCATCTGGATGAAGTCATCGCGCGCGTGGATGCCGCGATTGAAGAGAGCGTCATTGCCCATATGAACGAATTATTAATCGCCCTGAGCGATGACGCGGAGTTAAGTCGGGAAGATCGCTACACCCAGCAGCAGCGTTTGCGCACCGCTATTGCTCATCACGGTCGCAAGCATAAAGAAGATATGGAAGCGGCCACGAACAGTTAACCAAAGGCGGCACCATCCTCTGATTAAAATGAGCGTCTGGCCACCAACCAGGCGCCAACCACAAGTAAAATTGCGCCACATATTGGGCCGAACAACGCCCGTAGTGGTACGCCATGACTGCGGAAGATATCCAGCACCAGACCGCCAATCAGCTGGCTGGCGACCAGTACCGCAATAGTTGTCGCCGCTCCCACATTCTGATATCCGCTGATACTGGCGAAGACAAAAAACGAACCCAGCAAGCCAGGTATAAGTGTCCACCAGCGCACGCTGGACACCAGTTCGCCAAACCCCGCCATGCCTTGTTTAAACCATAAAATAGAAACAAAGAGCACAATCCCCACCAGTGAGTTCAGCAACATGGCGATGAGAATGGTAGAGGAGGTCTGGGTGATGCGCACCATCAGCGTGTTCTGGACTACCAGACCAATTCCGGCGGCAATCAAAAAAGCAAGGGTGAGCGACTGATTCATCCAATCGCGTCCGGTTCAGTGCGCTCGTCGAGTTGCAACTGCATAAATGTCAGATCCAGCCAACGACCAAATTTAGTGCCTACCTGCGGCATTTGTGCGGTGACGACAAATCCCAGCGACTGGTGCAGATGCAGCGAAGCCTGATTTTGCGATTCGATCCCGGCGACCATGACATGCTTCCCGCAATCCCGCGCTTCATCAATCAATCGGCTTAACAATTTACGCCCCAGACCTTTGCCCTGATGATCGGGATGGACATAAACCGAATGTTCCACGGTATGGCGAAAACCATCGAAACTACGCCAGTCGCCAAACGAGGCATATCCCGTAACTACGCCATCTTCTTCACTTACCAGCACCGGATAACCTGCTATGGTCCGCGCTTCAAACCAGGCAATGCGGTTATCTGCATCCACCGTTTGGTCATTCCAGATAGCCGCCGTATACAACACGGCGTGGTTATAAATTTCCGCAATGGCAGCACAGTCGGCTTTGCGGGCAAAACGGATGGACATGTCTGGCCTCAATAAAATAATGATGATGATGTTATCAATACTATCGAAAACAGCCCGAAGCAACGGA
>NZ_JBQZXE010000170.1:0-5751 GCF_053555855.1 Shigella sp. SIG3 | reverse complement strand
GGGATTTTTATTCATATAACAAAACATATAGCTTGCCATATTTAAATTTAAGGAATTGTTATGGGAAATAATTTGTTATCAGCAAAAGCGACACTCCCTGTTTATGATCGTAATAACCTGGCCCCAAGAATTGTTCATTTAGGCTTTGGTGCATTTCACCGTGCGCATCAGGGCGTGTATGCCGATATTCTTGCTACAGAACATTTCAGTGACTGGGGATATTATGAGGTCAACTTAATCGGCGGCGAACAGCAAATTGCCGATTTACAACAGCAAGATAATCTTTATACCGTTGCGGAAATGTCGGCCGATGCGTGGACGGCTCGCGTCGTTGGCGTCGTTAAAAAAGCCTTGCACGTACAGATGGATGGCTTAGAAACCGTGTTGGCTGCGATGTGTGAACCGCAAATCGCGATTGTCTCTCTGACAATCACCGAAAAAGGGTATTTCCACTCTCCGGCGACCGGACAGTTAATGCTCGATCACCCGATGGTCGCTGCCGACGTGCAAAATCCCCACCAGCCGAAAACAGCAACATGGGTGATTGTTGAGGCGCTGGCTCGCCGTAAAGCGGCAGGACTTCCCGCATTCCCGCATTTACCGTCATGTCATGTGACAACATGCCAGAAAACGGTCATGTTATGCGTGACGTTGTCACTTCCTACGCGCAAGCCGTTGATGTAAAACTGGCACAATGGATCGAAGATAACGTGACTTTCCCATCAACAATGGTGGACCGTATTGTGCCCGCAGTGGCAGAGGATACGCTGGCGAAAATCGAACAACTTACCGGTGTGCGCGATCCTGCTGGCGTTGCCTGTGAACCTTTCCGCCAGTGGGTTATCGAAGATAACTTTGTAGCCGGACGTCCGGAATGGGAAAAAGCGGGAGCCGAACTGGTTAGTGATGTGCTGCCTTATGAAGAGATGAAGTTGCGCATGCTCAACGGCAGTCATTCATTCCTGGCATATCCGGGTTATCTTGCTGGATATCAGCACATTAATGACTGTATGGAAGATGAACATTATCGTCATGCGGCGTATGGCATGATGTTGCAGGAACAAGCGCCGACGCTGAAAGTGCAGGGCGTTGATTTGCAAGATTACGCTAACCGATTAATTGCACGCTATAGCAACCCGGCGTTACGTCATCGAACCTGGCAGATTGCGATGGATGGCAGCCAGAAATTGCCACAGCGGATGTTGGATTCTGTTCGCTGGCATCTGGCGCATGACAGCAAGTTCGATCTGCTGGCGCTGGGCGTCGCGGGTTGGATGCGTTATGTCGGTGGTGTTGATGAACAGGGAAATCCGATAGAAATCAGTGACCCACTGTTACCTGTTATTCAGAAGGCTGTACAAAGTAGTGCCGAAGGGAAAGCGCGCGTCCAGTCATTGCTGGCGATTAAGGCAATCTTTGGTGATGATTTGCCAGACAATAGCTTGTTTACTGCAAAAGTGACGGAAGCGTACTTGTCTTTATTAGCGCATGGCGCGAAAGCGACCGTGGCGAAATATTCCGTGAAGTAAAAAAAGCAATGCCGCCATCGGCGGCATTCACACACTTAGTTCATGCCAAGACGAATCAGGTCCAGAGGTGCCAGTTTCTCTTCACAACCTTCAACAACTACGGTTTTTCCGCGGCGGATTTGCTCAGCGGTCAGACCTTCAGTATCAATCGACAGGATCTTGCCAGTGTGACCGGTGCCGCTAACCATAACACGGCTGCCAGTGGTGATTGCGTTACGGTTACGATCGTAGGTCGTCATAGGTGTTTTCTCCTTTCTGATTTACAGTCGAAGCCCACGTAACGGGCGCAATATAAATACTCCTGTCGAGTGAAATATTTTTTGTTTTTGATCAAGCTCACATCTTTTTTGATGCATGCATGAGCCGTAAGGCGGGGGGAAAAGCCTCTCATCCCGGATGGGATGAGAGTAAATGAATTACTCTTCGCTAAACCAGTTGCTGTTTTCCTGGCGGATCTGGCGCACGGATTCGCTGATTTCCTGCAAATGTTGCGTCATTGCACGTTCTACCGCATCGCCATCACGTTTTTGCAGGGCAGAGAAAATATCAAGATGCTGGCGTAACAGCATTTCTGGTGGAGAAACATGGTCGAAACTCATATAGCGCACGCGATCAACGGTCGCTTTCAGGTTCTCAATGGTATCCCACGCCAGTTGACAGTCGGCAATCTGCGTCAGGAGTTGATGGAAGTTGTCATCAAGTTCAAAAAAATCATCCAGTTGCTTGCGCTCAATGGCAATGCGTTGCTGGTGAAGATTTTGTTCCAGTTGGTAGCACTGGCTTTCGGTAATCATGCTCGCCGCCCGACGCGCCACCGCGCACTCAATGGCCTGACGGATAAAACTGCCGTTGCGCACCTGGGCCATGGAAATTTTGTTGACGTAGCTGCCACGCTGCGGACGAATTTGAATCAGGCCGTTTTCCGCCAGTTTAATAAAGGCTTCACGAACCGGCTGGCGTGACACATTGAAACGAACAGAAACTTCTTTTTCCGACAACGGTGTGCCTGGTGCAATCAGGCAATGGACAATGTCGCGACGAAGAATACGATAAATCTGCTGATTGACAGGCTGTGTGGGATTAAGTTGCGTTTCGACGGTCATTCGTTCTTGCTTGTGAGTGAGTTAACTGCATGAGTCTACCACTTTTTTGTGACAAGCAATAACCCGGCAGTTACGCCGGGTATAAAAATTACTGACGGTGGACATTCAGTCCGGCATAGCTTTGGGTAACCGGCATCATTTCCAGGGTATTGATATTGACGTGAGCAGGCAGCGTTGACACCCACCAGACGGCTTCGCTGACATCTTCTGGCGTCAATGCAACGGTATTTTGATAGGTTTTTTCCGCTTTACCGTCATCGCCTTTAAAGCGGACATTGGAAAACTCGGTGCCACCCACCAGACCCGGTTCGATGTCGGTGACGCGCACCGCCGTACCATGCAGATCCGTACGCAGATTCAGGCTAAACTGACGAACAAACGCTTTCGTCGCACCGTAAACGTTACCACCGGCATACGGCCAGCTGCCTGCCGTTGAGCCAATGTTAATAATATGACCATGATTACGTTCAACCATACCCGGTAAGACGGCGCGCGTCATATATACTAGGCCTTTGTTGTTGGTATCAATCATCGTTTCCCAGTCTTCAACGCTGGCTTTATGCGCAGGCTCCATGCCCAACGCCAGGCCGGCATTATTTACCAGGATATCAATATTGCTCCACTCGGCAGGGAGCGATGCCAGCATCTCTTCAATAGCGGCGCGGTTGCGAACGTCCAGTTGGGCGATATACAGATTATCTCCCAGTTCGTCTTTTAACTCCTGCAACCGCTCCTGGCGACGGCCAGTGGCGATAACTTTATGCCCTTGTTGAATAAAACGACGAGTAATGCATTCACCAAAACCTGCCGTTGCTCCAGTTACTAAAACGATCATCTCACTGTTCCTCAACGCTTTTGTGTGTCAATAACATAGCACGTGATGCTTAAGAGCGGGTAATACTGGTTTGCAAGATTGCACTCCGTTATCAGTAAGCCTACGCTATGGAACACCTCGCGTTCAGGAGAAGAAAATGACAACAATGAATCCTTTCCTTGTGCAAAGCACACTGCCGTATCTGGCTCCTCATTTTGATCAAATTGCCAATCATCACTATCGCCCGGCATTCGATGAGGGAATGCAACAAAAGCGGGCAGAAATTGCTGCCATCGCGCTTAACCCGCAAACGCCTGATTTCAACAATACTATTCTGGCACTGGAACAAAGCGGAGAATTAATTACCCGCGTTACCAGCGTCTTTTTTGCGATGACTGCGGCGCATACCAATGATGAATTACAGCGTCTTGATGAACAGTTTTCCGCTGAACTGGCGGAACTGGCTAATGATATCTATCTGAACGGTGAATTATTCGCGCGGGTAGATGCTGTCTGGCAGCGCCGTGAATCCCTGGGGCTTGATAGTGAATCCATCCGCCTGGTGGAGGTTATTCATCAACGTTTTGTCCTTGCCGGAGCCAAACTTGCACAAGCTGATAAAGCAAAATTAAAAGTACTGAATACAGAAGCTGCGACCCTGACCAGCCAGTTTAACCAGCGGTTACTTGCAGCAAATAAATCCGGCGGTCTGGTTGTGAACGATATCGCGCAGCTGGCAGGAATGAGTGAGCAAGAGATTGCGCTGGCGGCAGAGGCGGCTCGCGAGAAAGGTCTGGATAACAAATGGCTGATTCCGCTGCTGAATACCACCCAACAACCGGCGCTTGCCGAAATGCGCGATCGTGCGACGCGTGAAAAACTGTTTATTGCGGGCTGGACGCGAGCGGAAAAAAATGATGCCAATGATACCCGCGCTATCATTCAACGTCTGGTAGAGATTCGCGCACAGCAGGCGAAACTGCTTGGTTTTCCTCATTATGCCGCATGGAAAATCGCCGATCAGATGGCAAAAACGCCAGAAGCAGCACTCAACTTTATGCGGGAAATTGTTCCAGCGGCGCGTCAACGTGCGAGCGATGAATTAGCCTCCATACAGGCGGTTATCGATAAGCAGCAGGGCGGGTTTAGCGCGCAGCCGTGGGACTGGGCATTTTATGCGGAACAGGTACGGCGGGAGAAATTTGATCTTGATGAGGCGCAGCTCAAGCCATATTTTGAATTAAACACGGTGTTAAATGAAGGTGTATTCTGGACCGCGAATCAGCTCTTCGGTATTAAGTTTGTCGAACGTTTTGATATTCCGGTCTACCATCCTGACGTTCGTGTGTGGGAAATTTTTGATCATAATGGCGTGGGACTGGCGTTATTTTACGGTGATTTCTTCGCCCGTGATTCAAAAAGCGGCGGTGCATGGATGGGCAATTTTGTTGAGCAATCAACGCTTAATGAAACGCATCCGGTAATTTATAACGTCTGCAATTATCAGAAACCCGCTGCCGGTGAGCCTGCGTTGTTACTCTGGGATGATGTAATAACCTTATTCCATGAATTTGGTCATACGCTGCACGGCCTTTTTGCCCGCCAGCGTTATGCCACGCTTTCCGGCACCAACACGCCGCGTGATTTTGTCGAATTTCCGTCGCAAATCAACGAACACTGGGCAACGCATCCGCAGGTATTCGCTCGCTACGCCCGGCATTATCAGAGCGGGGCAGCAATGCCTGACGAACTGCAACAGAAAATGCGTAATGCCAGCCTGTTCAACAAAGGGTATGAGATGAGCGAACTGCTTAGCGCCGCACTTCTCGATATGCGCTGGCATTGCCTGGAAGAAAACGAAGCAATGCAGGATGTCGATGATTTTGAATTGCGGGCGCTGGTGGCGGAAAATATGGATCTTCCTGCTATACCGCCACGCTATCGCAGCAGTTATTTCGCCCATATTTTTGGTGGCGGATATGCTGCAGGTTATTACGCTTATCTGTGGACGCAAATGTTGGCCGATGATGGTTACCAGTGGTTTGTTGAGCAGGGCGGATTAACGCGTGAAAATGGGCAGCGTTTTCGCGAGGCGATCCTTTCCAGAGGTAACAGCGAAGATCTGGAACGCCTGCATCGACAATGGCGCGGTAAGGCTCCTCAGATTATGCCGATGCTGCAACATCGTGGCTTGAACATATAAACACCACCAATGGCTGGCCTGGAGATATCGCCAGGCCAGCCTGGTTATAGCAGTAATTGCAGCATGTTACGACAATGCTCCGATGGAAAGCTTCTGGGGAAC
>NZ_JBQZXE010000169.1:0-5798 GCF_053555855.1 Shigella sp. SIG3 | reverse complement strand
AGGGTTTATCTCTTTTGACGGTAAAACCTTCGTCTATTACCTCTATCCGGTAACTCACAATCGTAGTCTGATATTTTTGCTTGGTCTGGAGCGTTTTTCTTTACTGTCAAAATCGCTGGCGATGGACAGCGAGAACCTGATGTTCTCTCTATTTAAGAACGGTAAACCGGTGACCGGAGATGAATATAATGCTAAAAACGCCATCTTCACCGTTTCGGAAGCGATGGAGCACTTCGCCTATTTGCCGACCGGATTGTACGTATTTGCGTATAAAAAAGATGTTTATTTGCGGGTTTGTACATTGATTATTTTCTTTGCCGCATTGGTGGCAGTGATATCGGGTGCCAGTTGCCTCTATCTGGTACGCAGAGTGATTAATCGTGGTATTGTGGAGAAAGAAGCCATCATTAATAACCATTTTGAACGCGTACTGGATGGCGGGCTTTTCTTTTCGGCTGCCGATGTCAAAAAACTCTACAGTATGTATAACTCGGCGTTCCTGGACGACCTGACCAAAGCAATGGGCAGAAAATCCTTTGATGAAGATTTAAAAGCGCTGCCGGAAAAAGGCGGTTATTTGTGTCTGTTTGACGTCGATAAATTCAAAAACATTAACGACACCTTCGGTCATTTGCTGGGCGATGAAGTGTTGATGAAAGTGGTGAAAATCCTTAAATCACAGATCCCGGTAGATAAAGGTAAAGTCTACCGCTTCGGAGGTGACGAATTTGCGGTGATTTATACTGGCGGCACGCTGGAAGAGTTGCTATCGATACTAAAAGAAATCGTTCATTTCCAGGTGGGAAGCATTAATTTAAGCACCAGTATCGGTGTAGCGCATTCAAATAAATGTACTACCGTCGAACGCTTGAAAATGCTGGCGGATGAGCGGCTGTATAAGAGTAAGAAAAACGGCAGGGCACAGATTAGCTGGCAGTAATCATTATTCGCAGGCCGGACAAATGATTTTGCCCGGCCTGAATTAATTAAACCCGGCTACCCCACAAATCGTACTCATCGGCGTGCTCGACTTTCACACGCAGGATATCACCCGGCTTAATGTTGGTTTCACCATTGAGATAAACCGCGCCGTCGATTTCCGGTGCATCTGCCATGCTGCGACCAATCGCGCCTTCTTCGTCCACTTCGTCGATAATCACCAGAATTTCACGGCCCACTTTCTCTTGCAGGCGCTCGGCGGAAATCTGCTGCTGCAGCTGCATGAAACGGTTCCAGCGTTCTTCTTTCACTTCTTCCGGAACCTGGTCAGGCAGGGCATTGGCGTCTGCACCTTCAACCGGGCTGTATTTAAAGCAGCCAACGCGATCCAGACGTGCTTCTTTCAGGAAGTCGAGTAGCATCTGGAAATCTTCTTCCGTCTCGCCAGGGAAGCCGACAATAAAGGTTGAGCGTAGGGTCAGTTCCGGGCAGATTTCGCGCCACTGTTTGATGCGCGCCAGTTGGCGATCTACAGAACCCGGACGCTTCATCAGTTTGAGAATGCGCGGGCTGGCGTGCTGCAACGGAATGTCCAGATACGGCAGGATTTTGCCTTCTGCCATCAGTGGGATGACGTCGTCCACATGCGGATAAGGGTAAACGTAGTGCAGACGTGTCCAGATCCCCAGTTTCGATAACTGTTCGCACAGGCTGACCATGCTGGTTTTTACCGGCTCGCCGTTGTGGAAGCCAGTACGATGTTTAACATCAACGCCATAGGCGGAAGTATCCTGCGAGATCACCAGAATCTCTTTAACGCCCGCATCTACCAGACGTTTCGCTTCACTTAACACTTCGCCAATCGGACGGCTCACCAGGTCGCCGCGCATAGACGGAATAATGCAGAAGGTGCAGCGGTGATTACAGCCTTCCGAAATTTTCAGATAGGCATAATGACGCGGCGTCAGTTTCACACCTTGTTCTGGCACCAGGCTCAGGAATGGGTTGTGTTTCGGTTTTGGCACGTAGTGATGAACGTGCTCCAGAACCTGCTCATAGCTATGAGGCCCGGTGATTTCCAGCACTTTCGGGTGGACTTCGCGGATCTGATCTTCTTTTGCCCCCAGACAACCGGTCACAATTACCTTGCCGTTTTCATTCAACGCTTCACCAATGGCTTCCAGTGATTCTTGTACCGCGCTGTCAATAAAGCCGCAGGTGTTGACGATCACCATGTCCGCATCGTCATAGCTCGGTACCACGTCATAACCTTCAGTGCGGAGTTCGGTGAGAATACGCTCTGAATCGACAAGGTTTTTCGGACAGCCAAGGGAAACAAAGCCGATTTTCGGCTGGGGAGTTACTTTGCTCATAGCTTAAAAAATATTCAGTTACAGGAAAGGTCAGGGCAGGGATTCTACAGAGTTCTGGATAAAATTTGTATCGCAATCTCATTCGCTGGCGGAGGCGAAGGAAATGTAAATTTTGTTAATTCGGCGTGAAGAATTGATCCTAGACAGCATTTTGCTCAAAAAATAGCCATACTATTTAATTGCAACAAGGCTGGAAAGAGGAGGATCGAAGTATGTTCGTTGACAGACAGCGAATCGATCTGCTGAACCGGTTGATCGACGCACGCGTTGACCTCGCTGCATACGTGCAACTGAGGAAGGCAAAAGGATACATGTCCGTCAGCGAAAGCAATCATCTACGAGATAACTTTTTTAAACTGAATCGCGAACTGCACGATAAATCGCTGCGGTTGAATCTTCATCTGGATCAGGAAGAGTGGAGTGCTCTTCATCATGCTGAAGAAGCATTAGCGACAGCCGCAGTATGTTTGATGAGTGGGCACCATGATTGCCCGACTGTTATTACCGTCAACGCCGATAAGCTTGAAAATTGTCTGATGAGCTTAACGCTGAGTATCCAGAGCCTGCAGAAGCACGCCATGCTTGAGAAGGCCTGAAAACTAAGGGGGAGAAAGCGTCTCCCCCTTCATGTTTAAGTTTTTGTAAAAATGAATTTGTTATCTCCTCCACTGACTACGCTTTAAGCCAGAGTCAATCCGGAGGCGTTATGCATCGACAATCCTTTTTCCTTGTGCCCCTTATTTGTCTTTCTTCCGCTCTCTGGGCGGCTCCTGCAACGGTAAATGTCGAAGTACTGCAAGACAAACTCGACCATCCCTGGGCACTGGCCTTTTTACCCGATAATCACGGTATGTTAATCACTCTGCGCGGCGGCGAGTTGCGTCACTGGCAAGCAGGAAAAGGATTATCTGCGCCGCTTTCCGGAGTTCCGGACGTTTGGGCGCACGGGCAGGGCGGCCTGCTGGACGTGGTTTTAGCGCCTGATTTTGCTCAGTCTCGCCGCATCTGGTTAAGTTATTCCGAAGTTGGCGATGATGGCAAAGCCGGAACTGCTGTGGGTTATGGCCGCTTAAGTGATGATCTCTCAAAAGTGACCGACTTCCGCACCGTCTTCCGCCAGATGCCAAAACTGTCTACCGGCAACCATTTTGGCGGGCGGCTGGTATTCGACGGTAAAGGTTATCTTTTTATTGCTCTGGGCGAAAACAATCAGCGCCCGACGGCGCAGGATCTGGATAAATTACAGGGCAAACTGGTGCGTCTGACCGACCAGGGCGAAATCCCGGATGATAATCCTTTTATAAAGGAATCCGGTGCGCGCGGCGAGATCTGGTCTTATGGCATTCGTAATCCGCAAGGAATGGCGATGAATCCGTGGAGTAATGCACTGTGGCTGAATGAACATGGCCCGCGCGGTGGTGATGAAATTAATATCCCGCAAAAAGGCAAAAACTACGGCTGGCCGCTGGCAACCTGGGGAATCAACTATTCAGGCTTTAAGATACCGGAAGCGAAAGGGGAGATCGTCGCCGGGACCGAGCAACCTGTTTTTTACTGGAAAGATTCGCCCGCTGTGAGCGGCATGGCCTTCTATAACAGCGATAAATTCCCCCAGTGGCAGCAAAAATTATTTATTGGGCGCTGAAAGATAAAGATGTCATTGTGATGAGCGTCAACGGCGACAAAGTGACAGAAGATGGCCGTATTTTAACGGACAGAGGGCAGCGAATTCGTGATGTTCGCACTGGACCCGACGGTTATTTATACGTTCTCACCGACGAGTCCAGTGGGGAATTACTTAAAGTTAGCCCACGCAATTAGCTAACGGGAATCATCACCACTTTGCGCACTGCGGGGCGTTCAGTGAGTTGCTGATACCAGCGTTGCAGATTTGGACGCGGTGTCCAGGTCAGGCCAACGTTAAACAAATTGTAGATGAACGGTGCGATAGCGATATCGCCCACACCAAACTCGTCGCCAGAGAACCATTTTACTTTTGCCAGTTCCGCATCGAGCAGGGCAAACAGGGCGTCGCACTCTTTGCAACTGGCATCAATGGCGGCCTGATCGCGCTCTTCCGGTGGTGTTCTGACTAATCCCATCAGGATCCCGCGATGAGCATTACTGAGCGTCTGGTTTGCCCAGTCCATCCATTTTTCCGCTTCCGCACGACGTGCCGGTGAGTCGATCCACAGGCGTTTTTGCCCGTACTGTGCCGCCAGATAGCGGACAATGGCGTTTGATTCCCAAAGAATGAGATCACTTTCGTCGTCACGCAACAACGGCACCAGCCCGTTAGGGTTCATCGCCAGAAAATCAGCATCGTGATTTATCCCAAACTCACGGCCCGCGAGAATTTGCTCATAAGGTAGTTCCAGTTATTCGAGCGTCAGCAATACTTTTTTTACGTTAGTTGAATTATTCCGACCCCACAGCGTAATCATACTCACCCCTTTTCCGACAGGCAGCCACAGACTGAACAGGACTCCGATGGTGAAGTAAAGTTAACTTTTAAGCAACAGCTGGCAAAAAAATGACACCAGAAGCAGCGAAGCGGCAGGATATTGCATAAACTTTAAAAACTTTACCAACTTACGGTTTCTTTAAGTTTGTGTGTGCGTTATTAATCACCGAACTTATCATACGGCGATATAACGTATTTTTTTGAATGGATACTCGGGTGGCATTTATGACGCAATACTCCTCTCTCCTTCGTGCTCTTGCAGCGGGTTCTGCATTTTTATTCCTTTTTGCCCCAACGGCATTCGCGGCCGAACAAACCGTTGAAGCGCCGAGCGTGGATGCGCGTGCATGGATTTTAATGGATTACGCCAGCGGTAAAGTGCTGGCAGAAGGCAATGCGGATGAGAAACTGGATCCCGCGAGCCTGACTAAAATCATGACCAGCTATGTGGTTGGGCAGGTGCTTAAGGCCGATAAGATTAAACTCACCGATATGGTGACGGTCGGTAAAGATGCCTGGGCGACGGGAAATCCGGCACTGCGTGGTTCATCGGTAATGTTCCTCAAACCGGGCGATCAGGTTTCGGTGGCAGACTTGAACAAAGGTGTGATTATCCAGTCCGGTAATGACGCCTGTATTGCGCTGGCCGATTACGTTGCCGGGAGCCAGGAGTCCTTTATTGGTCTGATGAATGGTTATGCCAAAAAACTGGGGCTGACCAACACTACCTTCCAGACGGTGCACGGCCTGGATGCGCCGGGGCAGTTCAGTACCGCGCGCGATATGGCATTGCTGGGTAAAGCATTGATCCACGATGTGCCGGAAGAGTACGCCATTCATAAAGAGAAAGAGTTCACCTTCAACAAAATTCGTCAGCCTAACCGTAACCGTCTGCTGTGGAGCAGCAATCTGAATGTTGATGGCATGAAGACAGGAACCACGGCAGGTGCGGGATATAATCTGGTTGCTTCGGCTACCCAGGGTGATATGCGTTTAATCTCCGTAGTGCTGGGGGCGAAAAC
>NZ_JBQZXE010000168.1:0-5960 GCF_053555855.1 Shigella sp. SIG3 | reverse complement strand
CTTTTACCAAAGGAAATTTAGTCGCGATGCCCATATGGGTGGCTTTTTTGCAGCGCAAATGAAATTCGCTGGATACGACGTCATTATTATCGAAGGGAAGGCGAAATCACCGGTATGGCTGAAGATTAAAGATGACAAAGTTAGCCTGGAAAAAGCCGATTTCTTATGGGGAAAAGGGACGCGCGCAACGACGGAAGAAATTTGTCGATTGACCAGTCGGGAAACCTGTGTGGCGGCTATTGGTCAGGCTGGGGAAAACCTTATTCCTCTCTCTGGCATGTTGAATAGCCGTAACCACAGCGGCGGTGCGGGAACTGGCGCAATAATGGGTTCGAAAAACCTGAAAGCGATTGCGGTTGAAGGGACGAAAGGGGTCAACATTGCCGATCGTCAGGAGATGAAGCGTCTCAATGATTACATGATGACTGAACTTATTGGTGCGAATAACAACCATGTCGTGCCAAGTACGCCACAATCGTGGGCAGAGTATTCAGATCCCAAGTCACGCTGGACAGCACGTAAAGGGCTGTTTTGGGGCGCGGCTGAAGGTGGTCCGATTGAAACGGGTGAAATTCCGCCAGGCAATCAAAATACGGTCGGCTTTCGTACCTATAAATCCGTTTTTGACTTAGGACCGGCGGCAGAGAAATACACAGTAAAAATGAGCGGCTGCCACTCTTGCCCGATCCGTTGTATGACCCAAATGAATATTCCTCGGGTGAAAGAGTTTGGCGTGCCCAGCACAGGTGGTAACACTTGTGTAGCAAACTTTGTCCATACCACCATCTTCCCGAACGGGCCGAAAGATTTTGAAGATAAAGACGATGGTCGTGTGATTGGTAACCTGGTTGGTCTGAATTTGTTCGATGACTACGGCCTATGGTGTAACTACGGGCAGTTGCATCGCGACTTTACTTATTGTTACAGCAAAGGTGTGTTCAAGCGTGTTCTGCCAGCTGAAGAGTATGCAGAAATTCGCTGGGATCAACTGGAAGCGGGTGACGTTAACTTCATTAAAGATTTTTACTACCGTCTGGCGCATCGTGTGGGTGAGCTGAGTCACCTGGCTTATGGTTCATATGCCATCGCAGAACGCTGGAATTTGGGTAAAGAGTACTGGGGCTACGCGAAAAATAAACTCTGGTCGCCGTTTGGCTATCCGGTTCACCATGCCAATGAAGCGTCAGCGCAGGTCGGTTTCATTGTTAACTGTATGTTCAACCGTGACTGCATGACGCATACCCATATCAACTTTATTGGTTCCGGCTTGCCATTGAAACTGCAACGTGAAGTGGCGAAAGAACTTTTTGGTTCTGAAGATGCTTACGATGAAACCAAAAACTACACGCCAATCAATGACGCAAAAATTAAATATGCAAAGTGGTCGCTGTTGCGGGTCTGTTTGCATAACGCCGTCACCCTGTGCAACTGGGTCTGGCCAATGACCGTTTCGCCGCTGAAAAGCCGTAATTACCGGGGCGATCTGGCGCTTGAAGCCAAATTCTTCAAAGCGATCACCGGCGAAGAGATGACTCAGGAAAAATTAGATTTAGCTGCAGAGCGTATCTTTACGTTGCATCGTGCCTACACGGTAAAACCGATGCAAACCAAAGATATGCGTAATGAACACGATCTTATCTGTTCCTGGGTTTTCGACAAGGATCCGCAGATCCCGGTCTTTACTGAAGGTACTGACAAAATGGATCGTGACGATATGCATGCTTCGCTCACGATGTTCTACAAAGAAATGGGCTGGGACCCACAGCTTGGTTGTCCAACCCGCGAAACATTGCAGCGTCTGGGGCTGGAAGATATTGCCGCCGATCTGGCAGCACACAATCTACTGCCTGCGTAAGGAATGGGTAAGATGAACCATCAGGATGAATTGCCGTTAGCGAAAGTCAGCGAAGTTGACGAGGCGAAGCGGCAATGGTTGCAGGGGATGCGTCACCCCGTTGATACGGTAACCGAACCAGAACCTGCTGAAATCCTGGCTGAGTTCATTCGCCAGCATTCTGCGGCTGGGCAGCTGGTGGCGCGCACCGTGTTTCTCTCGCCACCCTATTCGGTTGCAGAAGAGGAACTGTCAGTTTTGCTGGAAAGCATTAAGCAGAACGGAGACTACGCGGATATCGCTTGTATGACGGGAAGTCAGGATGATTACTATTACTCAACGCAGGCCATGAGTGAAAACTACGCGGCGATGTCTTTGCAAGTTGTGGAGCAGGACATTTGTCGCGCCATTGCACACGCCGTTCGTTTTGAGTGCCAGACGTATCCTCGTCCTTACAAAGTCGCCATGCTGATGCAAGCGCCATATTACTTCTAGGAAGCGCAGATTGAAGCCGCGACCGCCGCGATGGATGTTGCACCTGAATATGCCGATATACGGCAGGTGGAGTCATCGACGGCGGTGTTGTACTTGTTTAGCGAGCGATTTATGACCTATGGCAAGGCTTATGGCTTATGCGAATGGTTCGAGGTAGAGCAGTTTCAGAACCCCTGAAATTTCAGGGAGATGTCATGGATAGGGTGGACAGTTGCAGCCACTGCATTAGGGGATAATCAGATGTCCTTCACTCGACGCAAATTTGTTCTGGGGATGGGAACAGTAATCTTTTTTACTGGTTCTGCGTCTTCTCTGTTAGCGAACACGAGGCAAGAAAAGGAAGTTCGGTATGCCATGATTCATGACGAGTCACGGTGCAATGGCTGTAATATTTGCGCCCGCGCATGCCGTAAAACTAACCACGTCCCCGCTCAGGGAAGCCGTTTATCGATAGCACACATTCCAGTCACCGATAACGACAACGAAACGCAGTATCACTTTTTTCGCCAGTCATGTCAGCACTGCGAAGATGCTCCGTGCATCGACGTATGCCCGACGGGGGCATCGTGGCGTGATGAGCAGGGGATCGTGCGGGTAGAAAAATCGCAGTGCATCGGCTGCAGTTATTGCATTGGCGCTTGTCCGTACCAGGTTCGCTACCTTAACCCTGTCACTAAAGTGGCAGATAAATGTGATTTCTGCGCTGAGTCCCGACTGGCAAAAGGCTTTCCGCCCATTTGCGTCAGCGCCTGTCCGGAACACGCATTGATCTTTGGTCGCGAAGATAGCCCAGAAATTCAGGCGTGGTTGCAGGATAATAAATACTATCAATATCAGCTACCTGGTGCCGGAAAACCGCATCTGTATCGCCGGTTCGGTCAACATTTGATTAAAAAGGAAAATGTATGAACCCGTCGCAACATGCTGAACAGTTTCAGAGCCAGTTAGCGAACTATGTGCCACAGTTCACTCCCGAATTTTGGCCGGTGTGGTTGATCATTGCCGGAGTATTGCTGGTTGGGATGTGGTTGGTGCTGGGGCTGCACGCCTTGCTTCGTGCTCGTGGCGTGAAGAAATCAGCCACCGATCATGGTGAGAAGGTTTATCTTTACAGCAAAGCGGTCAGATTATGGCACTGGTCGAATGCGTTACTCTTTGTATTGTTGCTGGCAAGTGGGCTGATAAATCACTTTGCGATGGTGGGCGCAACTGCGGTTAAAAGTCTGGTTGCGGTGCATGAAGTTTGCTGATTTTTGTTACTGGCATGCTGGCTCGGCTTTGTGCTGATCAATGCCGTTGGGGATAATGGTCACCACTATCGCATTCGTCGTCAGGGGTGGCTGGAACGAGCGGCAAAACAAACGCGATTTTATTTGTTTGGCATTATGCAGGGGGAAGAACATCCTTTCCCGGCAACAACACAGTCTAAATTTAATCCCTTACAGCAGGTCGCCTATGTTGGTGTCATGTATGGATTGCTGCCGTTGTTACTATTGACGGGGCTGTTGTGTCTCTATCCGCAAGCCGTGGGAGATGTGTTTCCTGGCGTAAGATACTGGTTATTGCAGGCGCATTTTGCTCTGGCATTTATAAGCCTCTTTTTTATCTTCGGTCATCTTTATCTTTGCACCACGGGGCGTACGCCACACGAAACCTTTAAAAGCATGGTCGATGGCTATCACCGGCACTAACGAATGATCATTACACGAGCAGACCTGCGAGAATGGCGTATCGGAGCGGTGATGTATCGCTGGTTCCTGCGCCATTTCCCACGCGGCGGTAGTTATGCCGATATTCGTCATGCACTGATTGAGGAAGGATATACGGACTGGGCGGAGAGTCTGGTTGAGTATGCGTGGAAAAAATGGCTGGCGGATGAAAACTTCGCGCATCAGGAAGTTTCCTCTATGCAAAAACTGGCCACAGACCCCGGAGAGATACCATTTTGCAGTCAGTTTGCCCGCAGCGACGATCATGCTCGCATCGGCTGTTGTGAGGATAACGCCCGAATCGCAACCGCTGGGTATGCCGCGCAAATTGCCAGTATGGGTTATAGCGTGCGGATTGGAAGTGTCGGCTTTAACAGTCACATTGGCAGCTCCGGTGAACGCGCACGGGTTGCTGTAACCGGTAATTCTTCGCGGATAAGCAGCGCTGGAGATAGTAGTCGGATTGCGAATACCGGAATGCGAGTACGCGTTTGTACATTGGGTGAACGGTGTCATGTCGCCAGTAATGGTGACCTGGTGCAAATCGCCAGCTTTGGCGCAAACGCCAGAATTGCCAACAGCGGCGACAATGTACACATCATTGCCAGCGGTGAAAATTCAACGGTAGTGAGCACGGGCGTGGTCGACTCAATTATTCTCGGGCTAGGGGGAAGCGCCGCACTGGCATATCATGACGGCGAAAGAGTTCGCTTCGCCGTCGCCATTGAAGGTGAAAACAATATTCGAACCGGAGTCCGCTATCGTCTTAATGAACAGCATCAGTTTGTTGAGTGCTGATAGCTTTACCTTTAATCAAACGAAAGACGCCGACGAGCACGGGATGCAGGCTTTACGACCGCCCGAGCCATCGCCTCACCAATTTCTGCACATGCCGTAAGTCCCTGAACGAAAGGCTGGTCGTGCATCAGCCAGGGCAACGCGCCGAACGCTACGCGTCCACGAATATCTTCGGGTTGCTGTAACGTATAATCTTCGCCAACATCAGGGATTTCATCCCCTGTTTTCTGTAATTGCTCGCGTAGCCCAGGGAAAGGAATATCTTTCACTTTAAGCGGACGCTGTCCGCGGGCATCAATAAAAACGTCAAACGAGTAGCTGTTGTCTTCCGTTTTCAGGACGGTGCGCGACTCATTAATTTCCATTTCGTAGTCTTCACCGAGGGCGAGAATATGAATGATCCCCGCTTCACGTAAGGCCAGTAGTCGACGAATAGACTCTGAAGGGATTGCCGCATAATTATCGATGAAAACCCTGGCAAGGCCTTTACTGAACCGTTTATGGTCGTGTTCATTCAGATGAGGAACAATTTCCTGTACGGCTTCATGCAGGCGCAGAATGACATAACGCCAGGGAACAGTATGTTTTTCTCGTTTATTGCGTTCGACTTCCTGGAGATTTTTTTCTGCCCAGTCAAATGGGTCGCGTTGTTTGCGCTCGGCAAACCAGGCTTGAGCAAAGGAATCGACATTCAGGCTCTCTAAGGCTATGCGTTGGCTCCAGTCTGGATCAGCAAACTTGATTTCCTCTACTATCAATCTAAATACCCGATCCAAAAGGCCCTCTTCACCTTTTTGAATCTCAGCATTTAATGCCTGATCGGTGACGATGTGTAAGGGCTCGCAGGGAATAGGGCAATAGAAATCGGCTTCGGGTAAAATACCCGTGCGCGACATCAACGTAATATTTAGCTTTTCACTTGCGTTATCGCGGTGAAAAACGACGTGTTGTTTATCATCTTCAATGAACGAACCATGCTGAATAGCCACTGCCATTGCCGCATCCAGTCCGCTCAAGGATGTTCCCATAATACCCACGTTACACGCATCGACCTTTGCTTCCATCAGGCCTGACCACGGGCTGGGAAAATACGTTCTGGTTGCTTCTTCTTCATCAGGCCAGAC
>NZ_JBQZXE010000167.1:0-5981 GCF_053555855.1 Shigella sp. SIG3 | reverse complement strand
GCCAAAGGGTCCCGTTTTTTTCGCCATCATTTCGGAAAAGTGTCCAGAAGGGGCAAGGGGAGTATAATTTCGCCATTCAGAAAGAATGGAAAGAATAATGCAAAATAGAAAATGGATTTTGACCTCGCTGGTAATGACTTTTTTCGGCATCCCAATACTGACGCAATTTTTTGCAGCGGTTATTGCCATGCTGGGGGCTGGGCTTGCCGCTATTCCTGAGGTTTGCAATTTACTCTTTACGCCAACAATTTACCTTCTGCTCAATATTTTTATGCTGACGCTGGGCGCATTAATGCTATTTTTCTCGGGGCGAGTGGGGAACGTGCCTGAGTTTTGTTACGTTGGGTATGATGGCGTGGGCTTTGCGGTAATTCCCTGAATTAAAAAGTAGGTTAGATTTTTGACAAAGTGCGCTTTGTTCATGCCGGATGCGACGTGAACGTCTTATCTGGCCTACAAGACCATGCAAATTCAATATATTGCATAAACCACGTAGGCCTGATAAGCGTAGCGCATCAGGCAGTTTTGTGTTTGTCATCAGTCTCAGGCCAGATTGAAATCTGACCTGATCACCTTACGTTAATTTACGACGCCAGCGACAACTTCTGCTGCGTATATTCCACCAGCCACTGACTCACACGAGATTGTTGATCCGCATTCAGCCACATGCCTTGTTTTGTGCGACGCCACAGGGCATCGTCGGTGCGGCGGACCCATTCGTGATCCACCAGGTATTTCAGTTCCGCTTCGTAGAACTCATGACCGAAATCTTCCCCGAGATCGCTTACCGTTCCCGCATTGCCGAGCAGCAGCTCGCTGTTGCTGCCGTAAGTGCGCGCGTAGTGACGTGCCAGCGATTCAGTCAGGAACGGGTAACGGCGGCGCAGGCGAGCGGCGTAATCGTCGCGGTCGCCTTCAATGGCACCACCCGGCAGCACGCTCTCTTTCGTCCACGCCGGGCCAATACCCTGATAATACGGCGTCAGTTTTTCCAGCGCATGTTCTGCCAGTTTTCGGTAGGTGGTCAGCTTACCGCCGAATACCGACAGCAGCGGTGCTTTGCCGTTTTCATCATGGATATCAAGGGTGTAATCACGGGTAATGGCTTGCGGCGAGTCGGACTCATCATCACACAGCGGACGCACACCGGAGTAGGTCCAGACGATATCGTCACGGCTTAGCTGCTTTTTAAAGTGCGCGTTATACACTTTCAGCAGGTAATTGATTTCACTCTCTTCAATCTTCACTGCTTTCGGATCACCTTTGTATTCCACATCGGTGGTGCCGATGATGGAAAACTCGTCCATCCACGGGATCACGAACACAATGCGTTTATCTTCGTTTTGCAGAATGTAGGCCTGCTTTTGGGTATGCACGCGCGGCACCACAATATGGCTGCCTTTGATCAGGCGAATGCCATAAGGCGAAGGAAGATGCATCCCCTCGTCGAAGAACTGTTTCACCCACGGGCCGGTGGCGTTAACCAGGCCGCGCGCTTGCCAGCTATATTTTTTGCCGGTATCGATATCTTCCGCTTCCACAATCCACAGGCCGTTTTCGCGGCGAGCAGAGGTGGCGCGAGTCCGAGTAAGCACTTCGCCGCCTTTACGCACCACCATCTGGGCGTTGGCGAGTACCAGACGGGCGTCGTCTACCCAACAGTCAGAATATTCGAATCCGCGCTTAATTTCCGGTTTTAACACTGAATTTGCGCCAAAACGCAAACCAATTGATCCCGGCAGGCTGGTGCGTTTACCCAGATGATCGTACATAAACAGACCAATGCGAATCATCCACGCCGGGCGCAGATGCGGACGATGTGGCAGGCGAAAACGCATCGGGAAGGCGATATGCGGAGCCATTTTCAGCAGCACTTCACGTTCAGCCAGCGCCTCGCTGACCAGGCGGAATTCATAGTGCTCAAGGTAGCGCAGGCCACCGTGAATGAGTTTTGAACTGGCGGAAGAGGTCGCGCAAGCGAGATCCTGCGCCTCCAGCATCAGCACGGATAAACCGCGTCCAGCGGCGTCTGCCGCGATACCAGCACCATTGATGCCGCCACCTATCACAATCAGATCTTTGGTTTCCATGCTGCCCTCATTCACTTTCGTTAAAGCTCATAAATGTTCGTTATCGAACATATTAGCAAAGAATCGCGCTTTGGGTAACATTGAAAAAACATTTTAGAGTGATATGTATAACATTATGGCGTTTATCTGCCGCTTCGACGTAAACTGTGCGGTAAATTTGCCCACTTGTTTGTAAAGAAAGAGAGACGCATGGATCAGTTCGAATGTATTAACGTTGCCGACGCGCACCAGAAGTTGCAGGAAAAAGAGGCGGTGCTGGTCGATATTCGCGATCCACAGAGTTTCGCTATGGGGCATGCGGTGCAGGCTTTCCATTTAACCAACGACACGCTGGGCGCGTTTATGCGTGATAACGACTTTGACACTCCGGTGATGGTGATGTGTTATCACGGCAATAGCAGCAAAGGGGCGGCGCAGTATCTGCTGCAACAGGGCTACGATGTGGTCTATAGCATTGACGGCGGCTTTGAAGCCTGGCAGCGACAGTTTCCCGCAGAGGTGGCGTACGGCGCGTAACGCTTTATACTGTCCCCTTTTGTGTGGAATAAGCGACAGCAACGATGTTGATGATTACCTCTTTTGCTAACCCCCGCGTGGCGCAGGCGTTTGTTGATTACATGGCGACGCAGGGTGTTATCCTCACGATTCAACAACATAACCAAAGCGATGTCTGGCTGGCGGATGAGTCCCAGGCCGAGCGCGTGCGGGCGGAGCTGGCGCGTTTTCTCGAAAACCCGGCAGATCCGCGTTATCTGGCGGCCAGCTGGCTGGCAGGCCATACCGGCAGTGGCCTGCATTATCGCCGTTATCCTTTCTTTGCTGCCTTGCGTGAACGCGCAGGTCCGGTGACCTGGGTGATGATGATCGCCTGCGTGGTGGTGTTTATTGCCATGCAAATTCTCGGCGATCAGGAAGTGATGTTATGGCTGGCCTGGCCATTCGATCCAACACTGAAATTTGAGTTCTGGCGTTACTTCACCCACGCGTTAATGCACTTCTCGCTGATGCATATCCTCTTTAACCTGCTTTGGTGGTGGTATCTCGGCGGCGCGGTGGAAAAACGCCTCGGTAGCGGTAAGCTAATTGTCATTACGCTTATCAGCGCCCTGTTAAGCGGCTATGTGCAGCAAAAATTCAGCGGGCCGTGGTTTGGCGGGCTTTCTGGCGTGGTGTATGCGCTGATGGGCTACGTCTGGCTACGTGGCGAACGCGATCCGCAAAGTGGCATTTACCTGCAACGTGGGTTAATTATCTTTGCGCTGATCTGGATTGTCGCCGGATGGTTTGATTTGTTTGGGATGTCGATGGCGAACGGAGCACACATCGCCGGATTAGCCGTGGGTTTAGCGATGGCTTTTGTTGATTCGCTCAATGCGCGAAAACGAAAATAATTCCAGGGATTTATAAATGAAACAAACACAACGTCACAACGGTATTATCGAACTGGTTAAACAGCAGGGTTATGTCAGTACCGAGGAACTGGTGGAGCACTTCTCCGTCAGCCCGCAGACTATTCGCCGCGACCTCAACGAGCTGGCAGAGCAAAACCTGATCCTGCGCCATCATGGCGGCGCGGCGCTGCCTTCCAGTTCGGTTAACACGCCGTGGCACGATCGTAAAGCCACCCAGACCGAAGAAAAAGAGCGCATCGCCCGCAAAGTGGCGGAGCAAATCCCCAATGGCTCGACGCTGTTTATCGATATCGGCACCACGCCGGAAGCGGTGGCGCACGCGCTGCTCAATCACAGCAATTTGCGCATTGTCACCAACAATCTCAACGTTGCTAACACGTTGATGGTAAAAGAAGATTTCCGCATTATTCTCGCCGGTGGCGAATTACGTAGCCGCGATGGCGGGATCATTGGCGAAGCGACGCTCGATTTTATCTCCCAGTTCCGCCTTGATTTCGGCATTCTGGGGATCAGCGGCATCGACAGCGACGGCTCGCTGCTGGAGTTCGATTACCACGAAGTTCGTACCAAGCGCGCCATTATTGAGAACTCGCGCCACGTTATGCTGGTGGTTGACCATTCAAAATTTGGCCGTAATGCGATGGTCAATATGGGGAGCATCAGCATGGTTGATGCCGTCTACACCGACGCCCCGCCGCCAGTAAGCGTGATGCAGGTGCTGACGGACCACCATATTCAACTGGAGCTGTGCTGATCCTGCACGGCCTCCCACGTCAGACCAAAACGCGCCAGGTATTTGCGTAGCCGATCCGCGTCATTGACGCTGGCTTTGCCCTGGCGCGAAACATCAAAAAGCTGTCGTCCGGCAGCAGAAAGCGACTTTGCCTGGCGGCAGATAGCGATAACGTGTTCCAGTTGCATACGGTCGAAGAGATCGATGTTTTCTGCCTCTGCGCCCAGCAACGCCGTAAGCGCGGAGGGGCGGCTCTCCTGCCAGTTATAGCGCAGACGGTTTATCTCATCTTCCACCACGTCCAGAGTGATGCGTCCGCTAGTGGCAAAGGTGGCCATCCGCGTGACGCTGGCAGAAAGTTCGCGAAAGTTACCGCGCCATGTAGCCTGGGGAGATGTTGCAAAGGCCAGCCAGGCACGCCGCGCTTCGGTGTTAAAACGCACGCTGTCACCAGTGAGTGTGGCGTGGCGCTCCACTTCATAATCCAGGTTCGGTTCAATATCTTCCTGGCGCTGGCGTAGACCCGGCAGGGTGAAGGTCCAGAGATTGATCCGCGCGTACAGATCTTCGCGGAATTTGCCTTCGGCAACCAGCTGGCGCAAATCGCGCACCGTTCCGGCGATAAGCTGAAAATCACTGCTCACCTGGCGATCGCTGCCAAACGGGTAAAAGGTTTTCTCTTCAATAGCTTTCAGCAGCATTGCCTGTTCGTCTGCGCCCAGTTCGCCAATCTCATCAAGAAACAACATTCCGCCGTTGGCGCTGCGTAATAATCCTTCACGAGATTCCCGCGCCCCGGTAAACGCGCCTTTCACATGACCAAACAGCGTCGACATCGCGGTATCGCCGCGCAGGGTGGCGCAGTTCACTTCCACAAACGCGCCGCTAAACTGATGCCGTGCCTGTTTTAACTCGAAGATGCGTCGCGCCAGAAATGACTTACCTGCGCCGGTCGGGCCGTTAAGCAGAATCGGCGCGCGGGATTTAATCGCCACTTTTTCGATCTGCTCAATCATGCGGTTGAAGTGGGGGTTACGCGTGGCAATACCGGATTTGAGGAAATCGAGCGTTTGCTGCCGTTCCTCGGCAAAGCGGCTGGCGATGGCGTTATAACGGCTTAAATCGAGATCGATAATCGTCACTTCACCTGGGCCGCACGGCTGTTCTTTTTTGCGCGGAGTTGAAGATTGTATCAACCGGGCGGGTAGATAACGCGCTTCCGCCAGCAGAAACCAGCAAATCTGCGCGACGTGGGTGCCGGTGGTGATGTGAATTAAATAGTCTTCTTTTTCTGGCTGAAACTCGTAACCACGGGCGAAATCATGCAGGCAGGCGTAAACCTCTTCGAAATCCCACGGGTTATGCAGTTCAATCTCAACGCCCACCACTTCTGTTTCTGGCGAAACGCTGGCGATATCGCGTTTAAGCGTTTCAAATAGCGAGCGCGAGCGGGCATCGTGCAATAATTCCAGTCGATCGATGACCAACGATTCTTGCTGGCATATACAGAGTGACGGACGCCATTTTGACCAGCGCTGACTGCCGCGTCCGGCATAATCCAGCACGGTACCGACAAAGCCAAAAGCCACTGTTTTACGCATCTTAGATATCCTTATAAAAGGCGATATTTCATTATCGGTAAATCGGCTTTGCGGGAAATCTCCGTTTACGGACATAAAGATATAATCTTTTTAGAAACAATAAATTAAAAAATTAATCTGCTTATTTAATTTTCTGGCACGACGG
>NZ_JBQZXE010000166.1:0-6006 GCF_053555855.1 Shigella sp. SIG3 | reverse complement strand
GGAGTCTCACTCCAGACGGAATCTGCGAGGCCAACATAAATAATGCTGCCGGGCATCGGCTCTACGTGACGCTTGTTCCAGTAAGCCACCGGCGCTTTTTGCGTGCGTCCGTCCGGGTAAACGACCCACGCGTAGCTGCGATCCGCACCGCTGAGCAGGCTCTGGTCAGAGAGATAGCTCGCCACGTCGCGACCTGGAGTGAATGGCTGATTGCCAGGATGGCTGATAAGCCCGAACAACGTGACCGTGGACGGCGGTGGTCCGACCCACAGCGTGTAGTTGCCCTGCAACGGCGGGTTACCGCGTTCGGCAACGCGGACGATATCGGGATCAAGATTGATTTTTTGCCTGCCTGTCACTTTCAATGCCTGGATTTGCTGGCGTAAGGCGTTAATGGCGGCGGCATCGTCGGTGCTGGAATCTGCGCCCTGCTCTGCCAGCCGTGTCAGCAACGCCTGCTGCTGACGCAATGCTGCCGCCGTTGCCAGCTCTTCGCTAATCACCGCACCAGGCCACCAGCTGTTTGCCAGTCGAGGTTGCCCTACCAGATCGATTAAATGCTCTGCGCCCGTTAGCGTTTTGGCCTCACTGCTGCCATTGCTGAACACCTTGACGGTTCCTGCCGCGAAGACCGATGACGCTCCCACACTCAAAAGCAACGCGACAATAGTTTGTTTAATCATTGTTTTGCCGCCTTGATGAGAGTGGTTTTCACCGGGAAATAATCCGCGCCGAGATACTGTTCCGACTGGCGAATTTGCCCTTCGCTGTCGATCCAGTAGCGGTTATGCCAGCGCGCCTGGTCGGTGGAGACTTCTTCGTCCAGCACGCGAACCAGGGTTTCATCGCTGCCGACCTTGACGGTATCGGTGCCATCCCATTTGAAGACTGAGCGTGCGGTGGCGTAGCGTACCTGCTGGTACTCGGTCCAGCCCATCGTGCGCGTCCATGTTGCACCATCAACAATTTGTGCGGGTTTAATCAGCGGGTCGGCGGCAAGGTTATTCACTTCAATCAGGTTGTCGCCGCCAAGCAAAGTCTTCACCAGACGACCATGTTGTGTGACAAGAGTGGCTTGATCCTGAGTGACCCATTTTTGTTGTCCGTCTTCAGCGAAGGCCAGCACCACAAACAATTGCGGCCCGCCATTAAGCTGCATGTACTGGCTGGCGTAGGGCATATTTTGAATATCATCGTCCGTCAGCTGTACGCCTGGCGTGCCGAACAGACTGTCCCACAGTGAATTGCCCAGCTCTTTAGTCGTGGCTGAACAGGCCTGTAATAGCAGGCAGATAAGAATGAGTGCAGGTCGCTTCACAACTCTTCTCCAGAGGGGCAGAATAACCACACCGGAGTGTGGTTATGGTAAATCCCTTCATACTTCAAGCCACAGATGCAATGACTCAAATTATTTTGGGGATACATACTTTATTACTGGGTACTGGTGGTCGTGGTTGTGGTGGTCCCGGTATTAGAACCATCACCGCCACCGGTTACCGCGAGCGCGACACCCACCGCCGAGCTTACGGTGCTGACGCTGGTCGCGGAGGAACTCCCCGCCGAAACCGACGTTGCTGCCGACTCTGCCGCTTCGCCCACCTGTACAGGTGCAGCCCACGCAGAAGTCGCCGCAAGCGCAGATATGGCAAAAATGCCATACAGAACTTTTTTCATAACAATTTCCCTTCATTGAATGAATGGAGATTTACCCAAAAACATTTCGGGCGGGATCGAGTATACACAACTAAAGCATGCGAATTACGGCGCGGGGAATTAGCGATGGAGTTTTAGGATAATTGGAATGAATATCAAATATAAGTTTCAACTTATATTTAAATAACAATAAAAATCATAAACTTAAAATAAAAACAAAAGTAATTAATCTGCGTATTCTCCGAAATAAACAACGATTAAAAATCTATTTTAGGATTAACCTCACGGTATGATTTCCGTTAAATCACAGACAAGGGGATTTATCTGATAAAACAATGCCGACTTATTGTCGGCATTGTTTTTAAGGTTATTTAACTCCTCATACTATGCATTAATGTCGATATTGGCATCAGGCTCCGGTTGCCGGATGCGGCGTAAACGCCTTATCCGGCCTACATATCGGCATCAGGCACGCATGATGATTAACCGCGCCACGCTTTATAGCGGTTAATCAGACCATTGGTCGAGCTATCGTGGCTGCTGATTTCTTTATCATCTTTCAGCTCTGGCAGAATACGGTTTGCCAGTTGTTTACCCAGCTCCACGCCCCACTGGTCGAAGGTGAAGATGTTCAGGATCACGCCCTGAGTAAAGATTTTGTGCTCATACAGCGCAATCAACGCACCCAGGCTGAACGGAGTGATTTCGCGCAGCAGGATGGAGTTGGTCGGGCGGTTACCTTCGAACACTTTGAACGGCACCACGTAGTCAAGCGTTGCCGGATCTTTACCCTGATCGCGATATTCCTGCTCAACCACTTCGCGGGATTTACCAAACGCCAGCGCTTCGGTCTGGGCGAAGAAGTTAGACAGCAGTTTCTGGTGGTGATCAGAGAGCGGGTTATGGGTGATAGCCGGGGCGATGAAATCGCACGGTACCATTTTGGTTCCCTGGTGGATCAGCTGGTAGAACGCGTGCTGACCGTTAGTGCCTGGTTCACCCCAGATAATCGGGCCAGTCTGGTAATCCACAACGTTACCGTTACGGTCAACATACTTACCGTTGGACTCCATATTGCCCTGCTGGAAGTACGCCGCGAAACGGTGCATATACTGGTCATACGGCAGAATCGCTTCAGTTTCCGCACCAAAGAAATTGTTGTACCAGATGCCAATCAGCGCCAGCAGGACAGGCAGGTTTTTCTCGGCAGGCGTGGTGGAGAAATGCTTGTCCATTGCGTGTGCGCCAGAAAGCAGTTCAACGAAGTTATCAAAGCCGATGGAGAGAACAATCGACAGGCCAATCGCTGACCACAAAGAGTAACGGCCGCCGACCCAGTCCCAGAACTCGAACATGTTGGCAGTATCAATACCAAACTCGCCAACGGCTTTGGCATTGGTTGAGAGCGCCGCAAAATGTTTCGCAACGTGTTTTTCATCACCTGCCGCTTTCAGGAACCAGTCACGCGCGCTATGGGCGTTGGTCATGGTTTCCTGAGTGGTGAAGGTTTTAGATGCTACCAAGAACAGCGTGGTTTCCGGGTTTACTTTTTTCAGCACTTCCGCGATGTGAGTCCCATCGACGTTAGAAACAAAGTGCATGTTCAGGTGGTTTTTGTACGGACGCAGTGCTTCGGTCACCATGTACGGGCCGAGGTCAGAACCGCCGATCCCGATGTTCACTACGTCAGTGATTGCTTTGCCGGTATAACCCTTCCACTCACCGGAGATAATCGCTTCCGAGAAGGTTTTCATCTTCTCCAGCACCGCGTTGACTTCTGGCATAACATCTTTGCCATCAACCAGAATCGGGGTATTGCTACGATTACGCAGCGCTACGTGCAGCACGGCGCGGTTTTCAGTGCGGTTGATCTTCTCGCCAGAGAACATCGACTTAATCGCGCCCGCCAGATCGCACTCTTTCGCCAGATCCTGTAATTTCGCCAGCGTCTCTTCAGTGATGCGGTTTTTGGAGTAATCCACCAGCATCTGATCGTCGAAGGTTGCGGAGAACTTAGAAAAACGATCGCCGTCTTTAGCAAAAAGATCGGCGATCGTAACGTCTTTCATTTCATCGAAGTGTTTCTGTAGTGCCTGCCAGGCAGCGGTCTGCGTTGGATTGATGTTTTTCATTAGCAATACTCTTCTGATTTTGAGAATTGTGACTTTGGAAGATTGTAGCGCCAGTCACAGAAAAATGTGATGGTTTTAGTGCCGTTAGTGTAATGTTGAGTGTAAACCCTTAGCGCAGTGAAGCATTTATTAGCTGAACTACTGACCGCCAGGAGTGGATGAAAAATCCGCATGACCCCGTCGTTGACAACCGCCCCGCTCACCCTTTATTTATAAATGTACTACCTGCGCTAGCGCAGGCCAGAAGAGGCGCGTTGCCCAAGTAACGGTGTTGGAGGAGCCAGTCCTGTGATAACACCTGAGGGGGTGCATCGCCGAGGTGATTGAACGGCTGGCCACGTTCATCATCGGCTACAGGGGCTGAATCCCCTGGGTTGTCACCAGAAGCGTTCGCAGTCGGGCGTTTCGCAAGTGGTGGAGCACTTCTGGGTGAAAATAGTAGCGAAGTATCGCTCTGCGCCCACCCGTCTTCCGCTCTTCCCTTGTGCCAAGGCTGAAAATGGATCCCCTGACATGAGGTAGTTATGTCTGAAATTGTTGTCTCCAAATTTGGCGGTACCAGCGTAGCTGATTTTGACGCCATGAACCGCAGCGCTGATATTGTGCTTTCTGATGCCAACGTGCGTTTAGTAGTCCTCTCGGCTTCTGCTGGTATCACTAATCTGCTGGTCGCTTTAGCGGAAGGGCTGGAACCTGGCGAGCGATTCGAAAAACTCGACGCTATTCGCAACATCCAGTTTGCCATTCTGGAACGTCTGCGTTACCCGAACGTTATCCGTGAAGAGATTGAACGTCTGCTGGAGAACATTACTGTTCTGGCAGAAGCGGCGGCGCTGGCAACGTCTCCGGCGCTGACAGATGAGCTGGTCAGCCACGGCGAGCTGATGTCGACCCTGCTGTTTGTCGAAATCCTGCGCGAACGCGATGTTCAGGCACAGTGGTTTGATGTACGTAAAGTGATGCGTACCAACGACCGATTTGGTCGTGCAGAGCCAGATGTAGCCGCGCTGGCGGAACTGGCCGCGCTGCAGCTGCTCCCACGCCTCAATGAAGGCTTAGTGATCACCCAGGGATTTATCGGTAGCGAAAATAAAGGTCGTACAACGACGCTTGGCCGTGGAGGCAGCGATTATACGGCAGCCTTGCTGGCGGAGGCTTTACACGCATCTCGTGTTGATATCTGGACCGACGTCCCGGGCATCTACACCACCGATCCACGCGTAGTTTCCGCAGCAAAACGCATTGATGAAATCGCGTTTGCAGAAGCGGCAGAGATGGCAACTTTTGGTGCAAAAGTACTGCATCCGGCAACGTTGCTACCCGCAGTACGCAGCGATATCCCGGTCTTTGTCGGCTCCAGCAAAGACCCACGCGCAGGTGGTACGCTGGTGTGCAATAAAACTGAAAATCCGCCGCTGTTCCGCGCGCTGGCGCTTCGTCGCAATCAGACTCTGCTCACTTTGCACAGCCTGAATATGCTGCATTCTCGCGGCTTCCTCGCGGAAGTTTTCGGCATCCTCGCGCGGCATAATATTTCGGTAGACTTAATCACCACGTCAGAAGTGAGCGTGGCATTAACCCTTGATACCACCGGTTCAACCTCCACTGGCGATACGTTGCTGACGCAATCTCTGCTGATGGAGCTTTCCGCACTGTGCCGGGTGGAGGTGGAAGAAGGTCTGGCGCTGGTCGCGTTGATTGGCAATGACCTGTCAAAAGCCTGCGGCGTTGGCAAAGAGGTATTCGGCGTACTGGAACCGTTCAACATTCGCATGATTTGTTACGGCGCATCCAGCCATAACCTGTGCTTCCTGGTGCCCGGCGAAGATGCCGAGCAGGTGGTGCAAAAACTGCATAGTAATTTGTTTGAGTAAATACTGTATGGCCTGGAAGCTATATTTCGGGCCGTATTGATTTTCTTGTCACTATGCTCATCAATAAACGAGCCTGTACTCTGTTAACCAACGTCTTTATCGGAGAATAATTGCCTTTAATTTTTTTATCTGCATCTCTAATTAATTATCGAAAGAGATAAATAGTTAAGAGAAGGCAAAATGAATATTATCAGTTCTGCTCGCAAACGAATTCCCGTACACTGAACTCTCTGGCTCACTGAGGGCACCATCATGGCACTCCCCCGTATTACCCAAAAAGAGATGACTGAACGCGAGCAGCGTGAACTTAAAACACTGCTGGATCGGGCGCGGATTGCGCATGGTCG
>NZ_JBQZXE010000165.1:0-6007 GCF_053555855.1 Shigella sp. SIG3 | reverse complement strand
TGCGCAGAGAACTGAAACAGTGACAGCACTGAAAAAAATCTTCTTCAAGTTCATGTAAAAATCCTTATTTCCTCCGACCAGCGATCAATGCCGGTAGAGTTGTCCATTGTATTATTGGTGAGCTATGTTGCTTTACATTAATGACAGTGATGTGTGTCGATTAAATATTGTTTTAAGCATTCATCATAAAAATGTATCATTCGTTTCAAAAGATGTCTGTGTTTGTATGAATATATTATTTTTCGTGGATTCTAATGATGATTATTAATAAATGTCAAATATGAAAGAAACCATGTCTGGGAAAAATTTTACAGATAATTGATTTTGTGAATATGATGATTAAAATTTCACAATTAAATCCGAAAAAAAGAGACGTAAATGCTTGTTAATTAACAAATGATATCTTCTATATATTTTTATTGTTTATAGATGGCTATTTCGGTAAAAATGCATTTTCAGAATATCAACCAGCGGTAAATCGAAGTAAAGGGAGTGAATTGTTTGGTAATTAGGCGAGTAGACAGGAGAGTCCCCGCATTGACCAGCTAAGGCAAGCCAGATGCGGGTTGATACGATCGAACCAGTCGTCTGAGGGGCTTAAAACGTAGTCTTAGAAAATCCAGTCATCTCTTCCAGGCCCATTTCGCGCCCCAGCGCGGTCATTGGGTGCACAACCACCAGTCCGCGAACACTTTTCTTCAGCTTGCCCATATCAGCCTGCTCTTTTTTGGTAATTGCTCGCTGGAACGGCATCTTCATCAGCTTCTGTGCTTCTTTACTCAGTTTTTGGCTATGAACCTCACGCAGGCGAGCAATTTCTGCTTCCAGCGTGGCTTTCTCTTTTTCCAGCTCGGCATATTTGTCTGCGGCTTCAACCAGCGACAGATCGGCCTGCTGGTGGCGGATGGCGTCCAGGCGATCGCTGAGACGTTTGATTTCGTTTTTTTCGACTTCTTTCATGTGATGGCTTCTGATAAAGATAAATTTATAGCCCCTAGTATGCGCGACCAGGTGCTTTGTTCACAACTGATGACATTGTAATAGTTCTGCAACGTAATCATTAACATGCTCAAAAACTACGCAATTCGTTGATTAATTAAGAAATCTATAGAAAAAGATAATAAACAGCAGCGGATGATTATTGAGGATTCAGCACGTTTTCCTTAATGTCATCTTTACCGGGAACCTAAACTAAAATTGGCGGCCGCGCATTCCCGGCGCGGGGTAATACGGAGATATCATCATGGGCAAATTAGGTGAAAACGTTCCGCTTCTTATCGATAAAGCCGTAGATTTCATGGCATCAAGCCAGGCGTTCCGGGAGTATCTGAAAAAACTTCCTCCCCGTAACGCGATTCCGTCCGGAATACCCGATGAAAGCGTGCCGTTATATCTACAACGTCTGGAGTATTATCGTCGGCTTTATCGGCCGAAGCAGGTAGAGGGGCAGTAAGCAGACGTTGCTTACTTTTGAAAGGCTTTTTTTAAGCTGATTTTGGAAATCAGCTCAGTCAGTGAAAGGACCATTGTTGATCGCACAGCCTGTTGATAGCGCTGAATTTGCATTGCATACAAACTGGAGTCTGCTGGTTCAAACTGTGGCGGCGGTGGTAACGCCGCCACGCAGTGCAGTTCACCAAAGGGTCCAAGGATTTCGTCGTCGGTAAAGGCGTACTCGTTGCCGTCGTGATTTAGCTCTTCACGCAATGCCATCAGCAGTTCCGCATCTTCGTATTCCTGGCGGTTAATGACGCCCAACCCGTAAATGAGTTTTAAACGCACAGAAAGATCGCCCAGCGGACCGTCGCCGTCGAGTAACGGTTCTACAGCATACTTCACCGCGTAATCGTCTTTGCGGAATACCTGAAGCACCAGAAGATTTACCGCCTCGGTCAAAAGCTCGACGGCGGTGATCAGAAAGCTTCGCACGGTTTTGCCAGCATTCAGACGCTCAAGCACACGGTTTTCAAAGGCCTGGGTTTGTTCCATTGTTGCCTGCATATCTGACAATCTGTTATTCGGGCGCAGGGTGTCCTGCGCCTGGTCCACCATTATTGCATTGCTTTATAAGCGGTTACCGCCTCGGATACAACCTCGCTGTTGGCATCAAGACCGGAAATCTGTGCCAGCGCCGCCTGCGGACCTTTGTCAGCGATCAGTGCTGCCAGTTCCTGAGCCTGCGGATCATCTTCACTGCGGAAGTGCATTGCACCAGCAATCCCCTGAATCAGATTCTTGTGCGGAAGGCTGTATTCCAGCGTACCGAGCAGTGGCTTGATCAGACGGTCGCCAGCACTCAGTTTACGCAGCGGCTGACGGCCTACGCGCTCTACATCATCTTTCAGATACGGGTTCTCAAAACGACCGAGGATTTTCTGGATGTACGCCGCATGTTTGTCTGCGTCAAAGCCGTAGCGCTTGATCAGTACCGCACCACTTTCTTCCATCGCACCTTTTACCACCGCGCGGATTTTCTCGTCGAGAATAGCGTCACGAATGGTCTGATGACCGGCCAGTTTTCCGAGGTACGCGGTTATAGCATGACCCGTGTTCAGGGTGAAGAGTTTACGTTCGACAAATGCCATCAGGTTGTCGGTTAACTCCATGCCTGGGATGTTCGGCAGTGCGCCTTTGAACTGCGTTTTATCGACAATCCATTCGCTGAAAGTTTCTACCGTCACTTCCAGCGGATCGTTAGTTGCCGAAGCCGAAGGCGGTACGATGCGGTCAACGGCGGAATCGACAAAGCCAACGTGCTCTTCTACCCACGCTTTGGCGTCTTCCGGCAGGGCGTTCATCACATGACCTTTCAGCTGCGTGGTGCCGCGTACCATGTTTTCACAGGCGATGATGTTCAGCGGGGATTCATTACCTTGTTCTTTGCGTTTCACCAGCCCTTTGGCGATAGCCGGAGCAATACGTTCCAGCACAACCGGGCCAACGGCGGTAGTGACTAAATCGACCTGAGCAATCAGATCAACGACATCATCACCAATGCTGCTGACAGCATTGACGCCGGAAACGGTATCTACCTGCTCGGTTTCACCGACCACATGAACCTGATAGCTATGACGGGCATTCAGGGCATCAAGTACCACCTGATTGACATCGGCAAACGTCAGTTGGATACCCGCGTCTGCCAGCAGTTTACCGATAAAGCCACGACCGATATTACCTGCGCCAAAATGTAATGCTTTCATAGTATTAACCTTCATCAATGTTTTTACCCGAGAGGGCTGGGGTGAGGCTTTTCCCTCACCCAAACCCTCTCCGTGAGGAGAGGGTAGGATTGGATTACTTACGACCTGCCAGCAGTTCCAGCACTTCATCCACGCTGGTGGTGTGTGCCAGACGCTCGATGACGGACTCATCATCCAGTGCATTGGTCAGGCTGGTGATAACCTGAATGTGCTCGTTGTTACGGGCTGCAATACCAATCACCAGACGGGCAATGTCATCTTCTTCTTCACCGAAGCGCACGCCTTCCGGGTACTGGCAGAACACCACGCCCGTTTTCAGTACGCGATCTTTCGCTTCAACCGTACCGTGTGGCACCGCGATAGACTCACCCAGATAAGTCGGGGTCAGTTTTTCACGATCCAGCATCGCCTGAACGTATTCCGGCTCAACGTAACCGCCTTTCACCAGCTGCTCGCCAGCAAAACGAATCGCTTCTTCTTTGGTTGCTGCTTTGCGACCGAGGAAGATGTTCTCCGCGCCCAGTTTGAACAGGTTAGCACTGGAATCGTCAAAGCTGTCTTTCACTTTCACTTCGTTTTCAGTATGGCGCTGGGCAGCAACGAGACGTTCGGTTAGGCTGGTGTACAGGCCGCTGTCGAGGAAGTTGGTCAGCGAAATATGCTGTGCCTGCGGAACCTGGCGCATAGCGCGTTCGGTCAGGTCACGGTGAGTGATGACGAGGTCCACATCTGGCGGCAGGTTGTTGATCGCGCTGTTAGTGACCGAAATCTGCGACAGACCTGCATCCTGAATTTTCTTACGCAGCACGCCTGCGCCCATCGCACTTGAACCCATACCGGCGTCACAGGCAACGATGATTTTACGTACGTGGCTCAGGTCGTTAGTCACATTGCCCGCAGATAGCGGAGATGTGCCTTTAGACTCAGCTTTCATGTCCTGCATACGACGAGTTGCTGCTTCAATATCATCTTCTTCTTTCACTTTGCTGGTTTTCAGCAAAATAGCAGAGACAACGAAGGAGACAGCCATCGCCGCACACACACCCGCGATGTTAGCGAAATAAGCACCTTTTGGTGTCATCGCCAGTACAGCAAGGATAGAACCCGGAGATGCCGGAGAAACCAGACCACCGCCCAGGATAGTCAGCGTGAACACGCCAGTCATACCGCCGAGGATGACTGCGAGGATCAGACGCGGATTCATCAGCACATACGGGAAGTAGATTTCGTGGATACCACCCAGGAAGTGGATGATTGCCGCACCGCCCGCAGACTGTTTAGCGCTACCACGACCAAAGAACATGTACGCCAGCAGCACGCCCATACCTGGACCTGGGTTAGCTTCAATCAGGAAGAAGATTGATTTACCCAGTTCATGGGACTGCTGAATACCCAGCGGCGAGAAGATACCGTGGTTAATGGCGTTGTTGAGGAACAGGATTTTCGCCGGTTCAACAAAGATAGACGCCAGCGGCAGCATGTCATGGACAACCATGAAGTTAACGCCCGCAGCCAGCATTTTGGACAGGGCTTCAACAATCGGGCCAATGCCGAGGAATGCCAGAATAGCGAGGATCATCCCGATGATGCCTGCGGAGAAGTTATTCACCAGCATCTCAAAACCGGATTTGATCTTACCGTCTACCCAGCGGTCGAAGTGCTTAATGCACCAGCCGCCCAGCGGACCTGCAATCATAGAACCGAGGAACATCGGCATGTCTGCGCCGACGATAACGCCCATGGTGGTAATGGCACCGACTACGCCGCCACGTTTGCCGCCTACCAGCTTACCACCGGTATAACCGATCAGCAGCGGTAGGAGATAAGTGATCATCGGCCCGACCAGCTTCGCCAGCGTCTCGTTCGGTAACCACCCTGTTGGAATAAATAACGCGGTGATGATACCCCACGCGATAAACGCGCCGATATTTGGCATCACCATGTTGCTGAGGAAACGACCAAAGCTTTGCACTTTGATCTTAATATCGGATGACATAAAAACACCCCTTCTTATGTTTGCTGTCGCGCAGGCTGGAAGCCCGAGGTTTTTTGTTAATGTGGCGGCAGAGGTAGCCGGACCTTGTAGATACTGCGAAATCTGGCACTGAATCGGTTAACTGTCCAGTCGACGGGCTTTTGTGTGATATCAGTCACATAAATATAGGGGGTAGAGAGGTAATTGACGTGACGCTCATCACAAAACGCCTGTGTAAAAAAGAAACAAGGCGGTGATTTTCGCTAAAAATGGCATTTAAATGTGAGTAATGTCACATTTTTGTTTTGATGGTTTGTTGAATCTTTGTGATCTGAATCACAAGATATTTTCTTACGGCGTTCACCTGATGTGATCTACAGCATGTTATGCCTTCGTCATACAATCGTTATGTAACTAAGCAACTCATCACCTCTAAAAATTATTCTTTGGTGTTATGGCGAGAATCGCGAACCCGGATTATTGTCAAAATATCAGCCTGACTCCCTTCTGGCTGCCAGCCAAAAAACAACACTGATAAACGTGAATCCGAGGCAGATATGTTTCTAAACTATTTCGCGTTGGGAGTGCTGATCTTCGTCTTTCTGGTGATTTTTTATGGAATCATCGCGATACATGACATCCCTTATCTGATTGCCAAAAAGCGCAATCACCCCCATGCCGACGCTATTCATACGGCGGGCTGGGTGAGCCTGTTTACTCTGCATGTTATCTGGCCGTTTCTGTGGATCTGGGCGACGCTCTATCAACCGGAGCGTGGCTGGGGTATGCAGTCACATGTTGCGTCGCAGGAGAAAGCGACTGAACCGGAAAT
>NZ_JBQZXE010000164.1:0-6063 GCF_053555855.1 Shigella sp. SIG3 | reverse complement strand
CAGTGCCAATGAACTGAAATGCTTCTTCTGCGGCTGCGTTCTGGTTCATAACCAGTTTGTAAATCTCTAACTGGAATTTCTGTTCTTCAGTCATGGGAATAATCTCTGCCATTGTTGGCTCCGTTTATCCGTTAAAAGGGATATCAGTTAAGTTATCCCGTGTAGGGTATAAGCCATTATCGAGACCACTCATTGAATGGCCTCTGCAATAACCGATGTCTTTCCATCAGTCCGCCACCACAAAGAATCTTTTTTGCCATAAGGCTGGAGGTTCATCTTTCAGTGGCTGCCAGTGTTATTTCCCCACTTACTGGCTTGGGTTGTTTCGCGGTACTGCCGTAATGCAAAAACTGGATTAACCTGCGAAATCACACCATTCCGGGCAAATACATTTGCACTTCATTTGCCGCTCTCTCACGTGCAACATGAAGCAATCTTTTTCGCCCACCAACGCCCCACTTAGCCATTTGGCTTGCGCACTGGCTTATCGCTTTGGTTTCAGTATTGATGATGTGATCGATTCTATTCAGACGGGACATTGCGCCAACGCCGAGACGGACAACCGTTTTGAAAACTTCATAAACTTCGATTTCAAATTCCGGCTTAATCCATGCTGCATATCTGATTGCCAGAAGTTCAACACCCCACACACCTGGTTCTGCACCACCTTTGATTATTTTAAGTGGTTGAATTTGTTCCAAAGTGCTTTTATGAAGCGTTTTATCTGCGCGCTACGCAAAAACTGGCTTGGGCGCTGTTGCTCTGTAGCCTCTCCATTTGCAACTGCTGCTGCATGGAGATCGTTTAAGTTGTAGCGTCCATCCTCATCAACACGAACGGACACACCATTGACAATAACTGTTGGGTACTTCATCAGTGATTACCTTTTAGTGATGAACCTTGTCACACAGGATTCCGGCCCACAGAAAGGCACCGATTACCAAACCGGCATCCTCAAGGGTCATCCTGAAAGGCTCTGTGTTCATAAGTCGCGCGTGTGAAGCGCGTTTGTTGCAGATATAAAAAAGCCCCGCGAATGCGAGGCTAAATCCTGGTGTTTGTGATGACTGGCTCTTATCTCAACGCAGCCCCTTACCGCGCGCCAGATGCTCAATATCAAGCATCAGCAATGAGATGTTTAATCTGGATTTACTCCAGAAGTGATCACCCCCCTGTCTACAGAGCCAGATGTGAAGGATGATGAGTAAAATTATCGCTATCATCGAAGGCATTGCGTCCTGATGTATTCCTGAAGCGTTCTCAGTGCTGTTTGGTCGCGGATAATTCCGTCCCGGATACCGAGAACGTTTCGTCCAGCAACTGGAGAGAGTTCGACGGTGGCATCATTGCCCATGCCGGAGGCGCTGGAGGTTTCGGCTGAGGATGGCACAGGGCATTTTCCTTTGACGAGCACCCTGCCACCATTATCAAGCTTGCGCCGAAGAGCATCATTTTCAGCTTTCGCATCAGCTAACTCCTTCGTGTATTTAGCATCGAGTGCATCAGCAGCACGCTGGCGTTGCTGCATGTCAGTAATGGTGGCGGTCGCCTGCTTCAGCTCACTGACTTTTTTATCTCGCTGCTCTTTGTAGGTCATGGCGTTATCACGGTAATGATTAACCGCCCATGACAGGCAGACGATGATGCAGATAACCAGAGCGGAGATAATCGCGGTGACTCTGCTCATACATCAATCTCTCTGACCGTTCCGCCTGCTTCTTTGAATTTTGCAATCAGGCTGTCAGCCTTATGCTCGAACTGACCATAACCAGCGCCCGGAAGTGAAGCCCAGATATTGCTGCAACGGTCAATTGCCTGACGAATATCACCGCGATCAATCATCGGTAAAGCGCCACGTTCTTTAATCTGTTGCAGTGCCACAGCGTCCTGGCTTTTCGGAGAGAAGTCTTTCAGGCCAAGCTGCTTACGGTAAGCATCCCACCAACGGGAAAGAAGCTGATAACGTCCGGCGGCTGTTGATTTTAGTTTTGGGTTTAGTGTGACAAGTTTGCGAGGATGATCGGAGTAATCAGTAAATAGCTCTCCGCCTACAATGACGTCATAACCATGATTTCTGGTTTTCTGACGTCCGTTATCAGTTCCCTCTGACCACGCCAGCATATCGAGGAACGCCTTACGTTGATTATTGATTTCCACCATCTTCTACTCCGGCTTTTTTAGCAGCGAAGCGTTTGATAAGCGAACCAATCGAGTCAGTACCGATGTAGCCGATGAACACGCTCGTTATATAAGCGAGATTGCTACTTAGTCCGGCGAAGTCGAGAAGGTCACGAATGAACCAGGCGATGATGGCGCACATCGTTGCGTCGATTACTGTTTTTGTAAACGCACCGCCATTATATCTGCCGCGAAGGTACGCCATTGCAAACGCAAGGATTGCCCCGATGCCTTGTTCCTTTGCCGCGAGAATGGCGGCTAACAGGTCATGTTTTTCTGGCATCTTCATGTCTTACCCCCAATAAGGGGATTTGCTCTATTTAATTAGGAATAAGGTCGATTACTGATAGAACAAATCCAGGCTACTGTGTTTAGTAATCAGATTTGTTCGTGACCGATATGCACGGGCAAAACGGCATTAGGTTGTTAGCGCAACCTCATGCCGCCCACTTTCACGAAGATCATGTGTAGAAGGCCGCAGCGTAACTATCACTGATGAATTCAGGATAGTCAGTGGCTACGGCTCAGTTTGGATTGTGGCGACCGGTGCTGATCTCCGGTTTGCTGCAACTGCCTACAGCTGGCTACGTGGCCACACCGAATCCAGCGAAAGATTCTTGCCCTTACACATCAGCCTGTGCATTCACCACAACGGAAAGAGCACTGGCTAACCAGGCTCGCCGACTCTTCACGATTATCGGCTCAATGCTCTTACCTGTTGTGCAGATATAAAAAATCCCGAAACCGTTATGCAGGCTCTAACTATTACCTGCGAACTGTTTCGGGATTGCATTTTGCAGACCTCTCAGCCTGCGATGGTTGGAGTTCCAGACGATACGTCGAAGTGACCAACTAGGCGGAATCGGTAGTAAGCGCCGCCTCTTTTCATCTCACTACCACAACGAGCGAATTAACCCATCGTTGGGTCAAATTTACCCAACTTTATTCAATAAGTCAATATCATGCCGTTAATATGTTGCCATCCGTGGCAATCATGCTGCTAACGTGTGACCGCATTCAAAATATTGTCTGCGATTGACTCTTCCTTGTGGCATTGCACCACCAGAGCGTCATACAGCGGCTTAACAGTGCGTGACCATGTGGGTTGGGTAAGGTTGGGGATTAGCATCGTTACAGCGCGATATGCGGCGCTTGCTGGCATCCTTGAATAGCCGACGCCTTTGCATCTTCCACACTCTTTCTCAACAACTCTCCCCCACAGCTCTGTTTTGGCAATATCAACCGCACGGCCTGTACCGTGGCAATCTCTGCATCTTGCGCCCGGCGTCGCGGCACTACGGCAATAATCCGCATAAGCGAATGTTGCGAGCACTTGCAGTACCTTTGCCTTAGTATTTCCTTCAAGCTTTGCAACGCCACGGTATTTCCCCGATACCTTGTGTGCAAATTGCATCAGATAGTTGATAGCCTTTTGTTTGTCGTTCTGGCTGAGTTCGTGCTTACCACAGAATGCAGCCATTCCGAATCCGGCTTGTGATTGCGCCATCCCCATAGCAGCCATCACATCAGTACCGGAAAGAGAGTCAGAAGCCGTGGCCCGTGGTGAGTCGCTCATCATCGGGCTTTTTGGCGAATGAAATTTAGCTACGCTTTCGAGTCTCATCGTCTTCCCCTCTTGCCCTGTTTGACCATCAGGACGCCGTTAACTATTACGTGACGCTCGCCTTTGCTGTCTCGGTTGTACTTGAGCACTGTTCCTCTTGCGCAGGAAAGCATCCTCGCCACTTCGGTCTGATTGCCTCGTGTCTGGATAAGAAGCTCTGGTATCGTTTGAATTGTGGCGTTCATACGTTCTCCAGTTCGGTGATTTTTATTCCAAGCCTTCCGCCTGGTACTTTCACACCACGAATTACGCGAATGTCATCGAATTGCTCGTCGTCTTCCGCAAATCCGGCGTGGATAAGGGAGTCGAGTAAACCTTTCAGGATGTTATCGAGGTCGCGGCGGCGGGAGTCTGGAACGTCTGCGATGACTTTGATGCGGAGTCGTGATTTGGTGAAAATGTCTAACTTGAGTTGGAGGATTATTTGCTGAACTTCTTTTCGGTATTTCTGGCCTTTATCGCTGATGTAGTATTGGTTTCCCCGTCTTCGCCAGTAGGTGTTCACCGACGGCGGGTATGGAAGCACAAACTGATATTCGCTCATGACTTAATCTTCCCCTCCTTCAGCAGTATCGCCTGCGTCCTGATCACGCCTTCGAGGTGGTAAAGTCTGGCGTCTTTGTTGTCGAGATTATGGGTGCGTCGGTCGATTTCATCGTGACACGCGCTACAAGCCCATGCGCCGATCAGGTCGTCAGGCTTCATTCCCGTTCCGCAAATTCCAGCCATCCGGTAATGTGCCAGAACTGTAGTTTCAGGATTACCATTGCATACGCCGTAAATACGTACCTGGCATTCTCTGCCGCGTGCTTCTTTGCGTAGATTAGCCATTAAGCAGCCTCCCCTGTTACTTTCAGCATTCCATTATCGAGCAGCTTTCTGGTCAGCCACTGTTGACCACGCCCGGTGATTTTTGTGGTGAACGATATCTGTATTCCGTGATTTGTGTTGACCGCTGTTTCTTTCACTGTGAAATAGCCGCGATCCATATATTCCTGCATTGGCACATTGCGCCGGGAACCTGAAGCAATAAGGATTTTGTGATCGCGCATCCACGCAAACAGTTTGTTTGGACCAATTCCAACAACCTTTGCAAAGTTTCCAATCAAAATTCCGCTGGCCTCGCCAACGCGATCGGCAAACTCAACTTTAGGTGCGGCAATTGCGAGCTGGTTTTCCAGTTGCATTTTCTGCTCAGCAAGATCAGCAGCAAGGCGCAACGCTTCCGGTAGCGTTTTGGGGATATTAACCGCAGCTTCTTCAAGCTCTCGCCAGCGGTCAACAAGGCGAGCGGTGAATTCCGGCGACAACTGGGCTACAACGACAATACTGTCTCGCTTTCCTTGTTCGCCTTCGAACACATACACACAAAAACTTTGATTTAAGCCTAACCCATTGATTCTTCCACAATCCTCAATTTGAGGAAGCCGGATAACACCATTTTTAGCCAGCGTTTCGATGGTACGTTTCACATTGTCATGACGCTTACCAACCAACTCAGCGATTTCAATGCTTGTCATTTTGATGGCATTGCCATTTATTAACTCATTCATCGTCTTCTTCCTCGTACATTGAGCTATTCGGATCGCTCATCAGTTCTGCGCAGCAGTGCTCACACACGTGAACTTCCAGCACATGCAGCTTCTGACCGCAATTAGCGCACGTTAAAGCTCGCTCGACGCTTTCTTTCTGGTATTGAAGGGATTGGGATGGGCTAAGCATGGCTTTCACCATTAAAAAGTCGCTTGTAAGCATCGATGTCTCGTTTTGCTTCACCGAGCTTTCGTCTTAATTCCATGTTTTCTGATTCAAGCTTTTCCATGTCTTGTTGGTATCGATCGCGGTGTTCTTTCCATGCTTTTCGATACGCCTTCATGTATGTCGTATTGGCCTTTCTCTTTGCCTGACGAACTGCGTGGTGGTTTTTCACAAACCAGTCAGGGTCGTTAAATGCTGCTCTGGCGCAGGTATACCAATAATTTGTTGCCTCCCTGTTTAGCCAATAAATACTGATAAATGGCAACTGTATCGACACCATTTTTCGTTGAGACTCTTTCTCGCCAAACATGTGCCCTTTTTTGATGCTAAGGCCAAATCCAGGTTGAATTAAAAGCATTGTCATTTCCTCGCACGATGAACCGCCCCGGGAATCCTGGAGACTAAACTTCCTGAGAAGGAGGTAAACAGGATGACTAAAAATACTCGTTTTTCCCCCGAAGTCCGTCAACGGGCAGTCCGTATGGTTCTGGAAAGTACGCCGG
>NZ_JBQZXE010000163.1:0-6177 GCF_053555855.1 Shigella sp. SIG3 | reverse complement strand
CCGGTGACGTTTGTTGCCGGGTTTTCTCGTTTTTGGTCACTTACTCATCAACTCATTTCATTTGTTATATGAATGTTTCTTACCACCCTCACGCGACAAATATCATCACAGTTAATATGCCATACAATTTATGTTGCAACGCAAACGTTTCCCTATTTTCATAAACCGTATTTTATCGCTATGAAAAAGAAATTATCGCCATGATTAACTAAAAGTATTGATTTTTTCAGTTCAACCTACATATATTGCGCGCCCCGGAAGAAGTCAGATGTCGTTTAATGGGCAAATATTGCCCTTAAATTCTCTTTTACTTTTGATTTACAGAGTAAAGCGTTGGGATAATCTATCTTCCAAGCAGATTATTGTATTTGGGATCAAGATCACTGATAGATACATAACTTGTGTGTATCTTTCCGCCCTCAAATTATTACAGCGGTAAATGATTAAGCCATCGCCGATAGACAGATTTCATTTTTACGGTCAGGCACCTTCCCGGGCTGAACTGGCTAAAAGCTGAATTATTTGCATTCCTCCAGGAGAAATAGATGGAAACGACTCAAACCAGCACGATTGCGTCGAAAGACTCTCGTAGTGCCTGGCGCAAGACAGACACCATGTGGATGCTGGGCCTTTACGGCACGGCAATCGGCGCGGGCGTGCTGTTCCTGCCAATCAACGCCGGTGTTGGCGGTATGATCCCGCTGATCATCATGGCTATCCTTGCGTTCCCGATGACGTTTTTTGCTCACCGCGGCCTGACTCGCTTCGTACTGTCTGGTAAAAACCCGGGCGAAGACATCACCGAGGTTGTAGAAGAACACTTTGGTATTGGCGCAGGTAAACTGATTACCCTGCTCTACTTCTTCGCTATCTACCCGATCCTGCTGGTTTATAGCGTGGCAATCACCAATACCGTTGAAAGCTTCATGTCTCACCAGCTGGGTATGACGCCACCGCCGCGTGCGATTCTGTCGCTGATCCTGATCGTGGGTATGATGACCATCGTTCGCTTTGGTGAGCAGATGATCGTTAAAGCGATGAGTATTCTGGTATTCCCGTTTGTTGGCGTACTGATGCTGCTGGCTCTGTACCTGATCCCGCAGTGGAACGGCGCAGCACTGGAAACGCTGTCTCTGGACACTGCATCTGCAACCGGAAACGGTCTGTGGATGACCCTGTGGCTGGCAATTCCGGTAATGGTGTTCTCGTTCAACCACTCTCCGATCATCTCTTCTTTCGCCGTTGCGAAGCGTGAAGAGTACGGCGATATGGCAGAACAGAAATGCTCGAAGATCCTGGCATTCGCACACATCATGATGGTGCTGACCGTAATGTTCTTCGTCTTCAGCTGCGTACTGAGCCTGACTCCGGCAGACCTGGCTGCGGCTAAAGAGCAGAACATCTCGATTCTGTCTTACCTGGCTAACCACTTTAACGCACCGGTTATCGCGTGGATGGCTCCGATTATCGCGATTATCGCTATCACCAAATCCTTCCTCGGCCACTACCTGGGCGCACGTGAAGGCTTCAACGGTATGGTGATTAAATCTCTGCGTGGTAAAGGTAAGTCTATCGAAATCAACAAGCTGAACCGTATCACTGCGCTGTTCATGCTGGTAACGACCTGGATTGTTGCCACCCTGAACCCGAGCATCCTGGGTATGATTGAAACCCTGGGCGGCCCAATCATCGCGATGATCCTGTTCCTGATGCCGATGTACGCAATTCAGAAAGTACCGGCAATGCGTAAGTACAGCGGTCACATCAGCAACGTATTCGTTGTCGTGATGGGGCTGATTGCAATCTCCGCAATCTTCTACTCTCTGTTCAGCTAAGTCCTTTCGCGCCGCTTTCGGGCGGCGCTTCCTCCGTTTTAACGCGATGTATTTCCTATGATTAGCGTATTCGATATTTTCAAAATCGGCATTGGCCCTTCCAGTTCTCATACCGTTGGACCAATGAAAGCGGGTAAACAATTTACCGACGATCTGATTGCCCGTAACCTGCTTAAAGACGTGACCCGCGTGGTGGTTGACGTGTACGGCTCGCTCTCTCTGACTGGTAAAGGCCACCACACAGATATCTCCATTATTATGGGCCTGGCGGGTAACCTGCCGGATACCGTGGATATCGATTCCATCCCCGGTTTTATTCAGGATGTGAATACTCATGGTCGCCTGATGCTGGCAAACGGTCAGCATGAAGTGGAGTTCCCGGTTGATCAGTGCATGAACTTCCATGCAGACAACCTTTCTCTGCATGAAAACGGTATGCGCATTACCGCGCTGGCGGGCGATAAAGTCGTTTACAGCCAGACTTACTACTCTATTGGCGGTGGCTTTATCGTTGATGAAGAGCATTTTGGCCAGCAGGATAGCGCACCGGTTGAAGTTCCTTATCCGTACAGTTCAGCAGCCGATCTGCAAAAACATTGTCAGGAAACCGGGCTGTCACTCTCTGGCCTGATGATGAAAAACGAGCTGGCGCTGCACAGTAAAGAAGAGCTGGAACAGCACCTGGCGAACGTCTGGGAAGTCATGCGTGGCGGTATTGAGCGCGGTATTTCCACCGAAGGCGTGTTGCCTGGCAAACTGCGCGTTCCACGCCGTGCTGCGGCACTACGCCGGATGCTGGTCAGCCAGGATAAAACCACCACTGACCCGATGGCGGTTGTTGACTGGATCAACATGTTTGCACTGGCAGTGAACGAAGAGAACGCTGCTGGCGGTCGCGTGGTGACTGCGCCGACTAACGGTGCGTGCGGGATTATCCCGGCTGTGCTGGCGTACTACGATAAGTTTATCCGCGAAGTGAACGCTAACTCACTGGCTCGTTACCTGCTGGTAGCCAGCGCCATTGGTTCTCTTTATAAGATGAACGCGTCGATTTCTGGTGCCGAAGTGGGTTGCCAGGGTGAAGTTGGCGTGGCGTGCTCTATGGCGGCAGCTGGTCTGGCAGAACTGTTAGGCGCAAGCCCGGCGCAGGTTTGCATCGCAGCGGAAATCGCGATGGAGCACAACCTCGGTCTGACTTGTGACCCGGTCGCGGGGCAGGTTCAGGTACCGTGCATTGAGCGTAACGCCATTGCAGCAGTGAAAGCGGTGAACGCCGCGCGTATGGCACTGCGCCGTACCAGCGAACCGCGCGTCTGCCTCGATAAAGTTATCGAAACCATGTACGAAACAGGTAAAGACATGAACGCCAAGTACCGCGAAACCTCTCGCGGCGGCCTGGCGATGAAGATCGTTGCCTGCGATTAATCTCTCCCAGAGGCCTCGTTTTGCGAAGCCTCTTCCTGTTTTCTCAACCAGCCATAGCCTGTTCCGGCATCGAATGTTACCCTTATCGCCTGATCTTTAAGGGGGTTATCGTGGCTGTTCATTTGCTTATTGTCGATGCACTGAATCTTATCCGTCGCATTCATGCCGTTCAGGGTTCGCCCTGTGTCGAAACCTGCCAGCATGCGCTCGATCAGCTCATTATGCACAGCCAGCCAACCCACGCGGTCGCCGTTTTTGATGATGAAAACCGCAGTAGCGGCTGGCGTCATCAGCGTTTACCAGATTACAAAGCGGATCGACCGCCAATGCCGGAAGAGTTGCACGACGAGATGCCTGCATTACGCGCCGCCTTTGAGCAACGCGGCGTCCCGTGCTGGTCAGCCAGCGGCAACGAAGCCGATGACTTAGCCGCCACACTGGCGGTCAAAGTGACACTGGCCGGGCATCAGGCAACGATTGTTTCGACAGATAAAGGCTACTGTCAGTTACTTTCACCGACATTACGTATTCGTGATTACTTCCAGAAACGTTGGCTGGATGCGCCATTTATCGATAAAGAATTTGGCGTTCAACCGCAGCAGTTGCCCGATTACTGGGGACTTGCGGGGATCAGCAGTTCAAAGGTACCGGGTGTTGCGGGAATCGGACCAAAAAGCGCCACGCAGCTGCTGGTCGAGTTTCAGAGTCTGGAAGGGATATATGAGAATCTGGATGCGGTTGCCGAAAAGTGGCGCAAAAAATTAGAAACCCATAAAGAGATGGCGTTTCTGTGCCGCGATATTGCCCGCTTACAAACCGATTTGCATATCGACGGCAATTTACAGCAATTGCGGTTGGTACGGTAACGGCGAGCCGGATACGCCGCAAATCGTATCCGGCATTATCACATCAGCGCATTTACCAGGCGGTATGGTAAAGCTCTACAATATCCTCAAGCGTTGCTTCACGCGGGTTGCCACCGGTACAAACATCATCCAGTGCCGCCTGAGCCAGTGCCGAAATGTCTTCCTTGCGTACACCAACATCACGCAAATGTGGCGGAATACCGACATCACGGTTGAGGGCAAACACCGCTTCAACAGCGGCATTACGCGCCCCTTCCAGGCTCATACCTTCCACTTTCACGCCCATAACGCGCGCGATATCGCGGTACTTCTCACCGGTAAAGTCAGCGTTATAGCGCATGACATGCGGTAACAGGATGGCGTTCGCAACACCGTGTGGAGTGTTATAAAACGCGCCCAGTGGATGCGCCATACCATGCACCAACCCTAACCCAACATTCGAGAAGCCCATACCCGCAACATACTGCCCGAGCGCCATTTCTTCTCCGGCATCCTTATCACCAGCAACCGATCCTCGCAGCGCCCCAGCAATGATTTCAATCGCTTTAATGTGCAGTGCATCGGTTAGTGCCCACGCGCCACGGGTAATATACCCCTCAATAGCATGAGTGAGCGCATCGACACCCGTCGCGGCTTTCAGCGCCGGAGGCATACCATCCATCATGTCAGCATCAATAAACGCCACCTGCGGGATATCATGCGGATCAACGCAAACAAACTTGCGCCGTTTTTCTTCGTCAGTGATCACGTAGTTAATGGTCACTTCTGCCGCAGTACCTGCTGTGGTGGGGATTGCCAGAATCGGTACACTGGGTTTATTGGTCGGGGAAAGCCCTTCCAGGCTACGCACATCGGCAAACTCCGGGTTGTTGCTGATAATGCCAATTGCTTTACAAGTATCCTGTGGAGAACCACCACCAATAGCGATCAGGTAATCCGCGCCGCTATTCTGGAATACACCGAGCCCTTCTTTGACGACAGTAATTGTTGGGTTGGGCACTACGCCGTCGTAAATCGCCCATGCCAGCCCTGCAGCATCCATCTTATCGGTCACTTTCGCCACCACGCCGCATTGCACCAGCGTTTTATCGGTGACGATCAGCGCCTTCTGATAACCACGGCGTTTCACCTCATCGGTTAAAGCCCCAACAGCACCCCGACCAAACCATGCCGTTTCGTTCAGAATCATTCTGTTAGCCATCATCCTTCTCCTTGTTGCTTTACGAAATTACTCTTCAATCCGTAACCCATAGGTTTTGAATTTCTCCAGCACTACGGCAATCTCTTCATCGCTCAGCACTGGCACCGGGTCCGTAATCGCCAGGGTCGTCAGGTAAAGTTGCGCCAGCACTTCAACTTCATGCGCCAGCCATAACGCTTTTTCCAGATTCACCTCACAAGCGATAAGCCCATGATGTTGTAACAAAGTTGCCTTACGATTTTTGAGAGCCAGCGCAACATGTTCAGAAAGTTCGCGTGTTCCAAAGGTCGCATAAGGCGCGCAAGGAATAGAATTACCGCCAGCCGCCGCAATCATGTAGTGAATAGCGGGGATCGATCGGTTAAGAATGGAAACTGCCGTGCAATGAACGGCATGATTGTGAACAACCGCGTTGGCATCCGGTCTGCTTTGATAGGCTGCCATATGGAAACGCCATTCGCTTGAGGGGAGCTTTCCTTCCTCATGTTTACCGTTGCCATCAATAAAGACAATATGCGACTCCGTCAGTTTTTCATATGGAATGCCTGTAGGCGTAATCAGCATCCCATCCTGATAACGTACACTGACGTTCCCCGCTGTCCCCTGGTTCAGTCCCAGGCGGGTCATTTCCAGGCAAGTGTCAATAATCTGACGAGCAAGTTTATTTCGTTCCATTAGCTACCTCTCTCTGATTCAAAACAGGGCAATAATGTTGTTCCTTTCACACTATTGAATTAGCCGTTTAATTACCCACCATCTTCTTCCTGATTAACAAGAAAGAAATTCACAAGCTTATATTTTGTGACCTAGCTCAACTAATCACAGTAAATAACTGCAAGTTCTCTTTTTA
>NZ_JBQZXE010000162.1:0-6351 GCF_053555855.1 Shigella sp. SIG3 | reverse complement strand
AAGTCCTGTGGAAGCTGCAAAATCCCTGCTGCATGAGAACTGTTTCCCGTCACCAAGTTGCGACGATAGTAAGCTGGCAGTAATCGGACCAACACCAGGAATTGTCATAATGCGCTGAGCGGTATCATCAGCGTTGATTGACTGACTTAATTCTGATTCCAGCTCTGCTATTTGCTCAACAAGGTAAAAGTAGTGGGTATGCAACCTCACCAAAAGGCGGCTCAGATATTCGGGGATTTCGTGTTCAGCCAACACGAGAGACAACCGTTTTATTACAGCATCACCTATCGGCAGGCTGATTCCAAATTCCAGCAAGAAACCGTGGATCTGGTTGGTTGTTTTCACCTTATCTCTGATGAGCGATTCTCTGACCCGGTGTAACGCCCTCATGGCCTGCTGGGTCTCAGTTCTTGGCTGGACAAAACGCATTGATGGTCGTGAAGCCGCTTCGCATATGGCTTCTGCATCAACAAAATCATTCTTATTACTTTTGACAAACGGGCGAACGAACTGTGGAGAAATCAGCTTAGTTTCATGCCCAAAATCAGAGATACAGCGAGCCATAAAGTGTGCACCCGCACAGGCTTCCATTACAACAACTGAGGGCGGACATGTCGCCAGAAACTGCATCAGTTTAGTACGGGTAAATTTTTTACGCAGAAGAGCCTTACCAGACTTGTCTTGACAATGAATGTGGAAGGAGTGCTTTCCGAGATCGATACCAATAAGTGTGATGTTCTGCATGATGGTCTCTCCGTTAAAGGGATTTACCTTAACAGCGTACTGCTGTTAAGGTGGGGGTGACCATATCATTATCCCCACCGGTCCCATCTCACCAGATTGTTGACGATAATTTTACTGCCAAATTTACAGGGGCAATTGGTTTTGTAATTCCAGTTCAGCCCTCTGAAGACGTTGATCACCCCTCGCTCAAACACCTCATCCTTATTCTGGTGCAGTTGTTCAAATGTGCTCAGAATGTTCGCTTCGCTGATTTCCGGAAAATTATCGTACTCCAGTGACCGGTACCATGTATCACGGGCCTGCGTATCCATTAATGACAGCATCCCGGAACGTTGCATCAGGTCACGCCAGATTTCGCGATCAAGATTCCGGGTAATGGCTTTCATTGCTGTTTCGGGTTTCTCCATCAGCCAGCAGCCGCAGCGAAAATCCTGTTTCATGGCCCAGTCCGGGGCAGTTTTACCTCCGATGCTTTCCGTCAGCACCGAGATTTCAGCCAGTTGTCGGATAAGTGTGTCGATTTGCAACAGTGTACTCTTTCGTACAGCCAGAATGTGGCGAATGCTGGTTGAGCAGATAACGTCCGTATGCCCGTTGACCACTTCCGGACGGGAGATTGTGATATCTGACATAATCGATATTCCTTTTTGCAGATAAATGAAAACGCCAGCCCTGTGCAGGCTGGCGTCAGAGGAATGAAGTCTGGTGAGTGAGCTTCACCGGTTCTGGTGCAGAAGCTGCAGATGACGCAGGGTACGGACATCCTCCCGGGCCTGTTCGATACAGGGCAACAGTGCTGCTGAATCCGTTTTATCCTCATCGTTGTCAAAGATAATTCCCGATCCGCAGTCGATATTGTCCTGCAGCCACGCAATCAGAATATCCAGCGCTGTTTCCGTGGTTAATGATTTCATGTTGTTCCTGGTTACCAGTCGAAAGTGGGTAAACCCGGCAGGCATTCAGCGCTGGCATCCAGATGAATGAGACTGACGCCATAACGCCGGATGAGTGTGACGACCAGACGACGGAACGTTTTTGACAGCCCCAGGCGTTTAAGCCGCAGAACCGGGTATGACCACGCATCGGTACGTAACAGATATCCGCTACCTGTAAAATGAATCCATTCTGATTCACCGAAGTCACTGGTCTGGTGTGACAGCGAGTACAACCAGGCGTTGTCCGTTTCCGTGATATGTGCGGTACTGCAGCGTATGCCGGTAAGGGTAGCAAATGGTGGCGTGCATTCTGCTGAGGTCTGGTCAGATTCATCAACAACACGAAGGGAGTAGCCGTTATCGCAGACCATGTTAATCAGTTCAGCGAGCTCAATACCATCGACGTCAACGACAATGCGCCCTATGTTCAGTGCCTGTACGTTAACGCTGTCGGCTTCCAGTGTCAGGGCCAGTTTCATCATTTCGCCTCCGGATACTTACCCAGGGTAATGTTATTTACCGTTCTGTAATTGTCGCGGGTCATCAGGCCGGTCGCCCGGCGAGCCCGGAGGATATCAATACTGTTTATTAACTGAGAGCGGGGACAGGTGCTGAATCCCGGCTGGTCGGTACGCACCAGCGCGTATTTTTCCACGAGAAAATTAACTGCATCACACAGTGAAATGCCTGCCTCAATATGCAGCTCAATCACACGTTCATCGACAAACGGTGTGTCATTCAGTGTGAGGCCATAATGCTGGTCCAGCAGTCGGATGAGCAGTGTCTGCCAGATGGTGACGGGAGACGGGCAGCGAGATACCTCCCGTACATGTGTGTCGGATAATGTTTTCATCTTAAGTTCTCTGTAACTGGTAGTGCTAAAGGTGAGAGCTTCGGGGTTATGAGGTGGTTGCGGGTGCTGGTGTCGGATAAACAGCCAGATAAACGTAACCACAGGAGCCGAGGGTGTCGGCTTCGCAGGTCAGCCCTTTTGCATACAGCGTGACGGTATGCTGATATCGGGGATTCAGTTCACCGCTGGTGAGCATGAGTTCCAGTTGTTTCATCAGCAGCGGAAAGGCCTGGTCCAGATGGTATGCATCCGCATTGCTGAACCGGCCTCTGATACCGGCGCGGTCTGCAAGGTAATACAGGCGGTTACCCTCTTGCACCAGACGAGCGCCAAAACAGGGCCTCACTGTGCAGGGAAGCCCCCACCAGGGGCGGTCGTGATTGTCATCGGGATGAGTTATCCCGGAGAGTTTGTCTGACACGATAAAATCCTCTCTGAAAAGTGGTTAAGAATGGTTTAACGATGACAGGTCAGCCGGCGCGCTGACCGGTTTCGGTGAAGATGTATGCATTGATGAGAATGGCCTCATCCACAGCGGCGTCTGAGGTCATCTGGTCGTACTCGTTTCCCGGGTGACGGAACATCAGTTCAGGGTGACACTCATCAGCCGGACATACGGGCCAAAACTGTCCTTACGGCGTTCTGCAAACACGGCAAGAACGCCGGGAATATCCTGCACTTCACGACCAGTATACGCTTCAGCACTGCCGTGCCAGCGATACTTACCGGTACAGAACGGAAAAAGACGGGATGCAGGATGCTGTTGGTGAATACGCATGGCTTCACCACGGGTGATGATTCTCATGATGTGATACCTCTGAAGACAGAAGATAAAAGTGAAAACAGGTGTGATGTGGTTGTGACGGGTTAAAGCAGACCATGTTCGGCAAAGGAGAAAACCTGGTTGCCACCGACTATCAGATGGTCCGGCACCCGGATATCCACCAGGCCCAGTGCCTGTACCAGACGTTCGGTGATAAGCCGGTCTGCCTTACTGGGTGTGACTTCACCGGACGGGTGATTGTGCGCCAGCACCACGGCAGCGGCATTGTGGTACAGGGCGCGTTTAATCACTTCCCGGGGATGAACTTCCGTACGGTTGATGGTGCCGGTGAAGAGGGTTTCACCGGCAATCAGCTGATTCTGGTTGTTCAGATACAGCACCCGGAACTCTTCCCGCTCCAGTCCCGCCATGTTCAGAATCAGCCATTCCCGTGCCGCACGGGTGGAGGTGAAGGCCACGCCGGGTTCATGAAGATGGCGGTCCAGGGTTTGCAGGGCCCGCAGAATGAGACTGCGCTCGCCGGGCGTCATGTTTCCGGGCAGAAAGGAAAGCTGCTGCATTGTCCCTGCCTCCATTCAGTCGATGATGCGCATAATGGCGCTGCATTCCGGATGCTGCAGGGCGTAATCCCGCAGCCGGTAATAATGGACCGTCATGGCATAACACTCCGTACGACAGGCATGATGACTGTACGTCATCAGACAGGCAGCAATGCCGGCGGCTTCCGGGCTCATTTCAGCGCGGTTACCGTTCATGGCATTGAACAGTACCCATGTTTCGTCATCATCGTCATCCGGTTCGGGTGCCATAAATGCCCCGCCGTTGTTCAGGGTGTACAGATTCCAGATACCACCGCAGTAGTCTTCACACAGACGGTCCATCCAGCCGAAGACACGGGGTTCCAGGGTGACCCACTGTGGAATGAGGCCAAAATGCTGCGGCCAGAAGCTGATGCGCTGTTCATCAGGGACGGGAGTGGCAACCAGTTGTTGCAGGCCAGTCTCCGGTGCACAGGCCGAAGCGGTGGTGTTCTGAGACAATGTTTTCATGTATGAAATCCTTGTAATGTGAATAAATGAGAGGGAGTAAAGGTCGGGAGCTGGCAACATCACGTTCATCACTGACCGTGATGACCCGGTAATATCAGGGATGAATGATATTCGGCTGAAATTCCGGACAGCCGTACGCGTAACCGTTCCGGTCACAGACGGATGGCCAGATGCCATTGCCTGTATACTCAGTCTGCACAGACTGATTTCTCCGGGACGGTAAAGCAGACGGGTACACCAGGCGCACAGGTCATCATCAGAAATGGAACGACACCCCGGCAGCGCCTCCGGGGCGTCGGGTGATTCTGGTGCCTGAATCACGCCTTCAGGGACATGCTGCCTCAGCGCAGGCTCTCCAGCAGCGTTTCTGCCATTACCCACAATGCGCGGTTGAGCTTAATATCGGTGTCGATGTTGTGAATGGCACGGGTGTGGATACGTTTTCCTTTTGCACTGCGGCCGGAAATCCCGCCTTTCAGCATATTCTCCTGGATGGTCTGATATGCGCTCCACAGGTCTTTACCGTAATCCTCCCTGCGTCGTGGTGTCAGAATGTCAGCGGTGGTGACTGGCTGATGTTCGTCACCATAACGGTAAGTCAGTGCCGCCTGTGCCAGCGCCTGGCGTGCCGGTGGCGGCAGGACCAGCGACTGCATGGCATCACGCTTCTCCTCTATCCGGTCAAACACGCCCACCACCTCGTAAGCCCCTTCAATAACTTTCTCCACCACATTTCCCCGGTGTGGAACACGCAATTCTCCCAGAGACTGACCGCAGACCAGTCCATTGGTACAAATGGCACGAAAATATCCGGGTAACATCTGGTAGCTGGATGAACCGTCATGAGAGTTGAGCAGAATAATTTCAGGGACATGCTGACCGGTTATCTGTCCGGCCCGCCGCAGACGCAGCATGTGTTTTGTGTATTCCCGGCGACCCGGGTCACGCACACGTGTCTGGCAGGCGAAGAATGGCTGAAAGCCTTCCCGCTGCAGGCTTTCCAGTACGGTGATGGTGGGAGTGTACGCATAGCGTTTACTGCGGGAAGTATGCCGGTCTTCACCGAAAATACTGGGAACATAGTGCATCAGTTCTTCGTGTGTCAGCGGACGGTCACGGCGTATCTGGTTTGCAGCATAACCAAAACGACTGGCTAGTCGCATAATTTGCTCCTTATCGGTGGTTAAGATTTACTGGTGTAATAAATGAAAAAGCCACGTCTCCCGGAGAAGACGCGGCCTGATGGACGAAATTAATGAGGTTTATTGTCTGAGAAGACCGTCACTGGCGAACCTTCCGGCGTCAGTCTCTGCGTTGCGGATAACCCGACGGAAATGAGTTCCCTGGTCATCGTCGATAAACACATTGCGGTAAGCTGTTGTGATGACAACAGCCTGCTCGCGTGAGAAAGGGACTTCGGGCAATAAACGTGACATACAACCAGACCTGTATTTGGTTCCCTGAAAATATAAGTCCCTGTCATCATGGCAGAGCCGTATTTACTTTTGATATCAATAAATTAATAACGCGAAGATGAACCGCATAACTTACGCCTTTAATTTGTTTTGTTTACGTAGTCCCTGACCAGGTACGCGAATTCGTGAACGCCAGTTTCACCAAACCAAATCAGGTAACCAGGGTCGATGTTGTAATAGTAACCAACGACTTTATGCGTTTTTGGGTTATAGAGTGTTACGATATAGTCCCAGCCGCAGGCGTGGGCTTTACAACCGCCACCTTCTACCCAGGTCGTTCCGTTAATGTTTACAGGATACGCACCACCATCAGGACCATCCATATAGCCGTCTTCCCCAAACATTCCGTTTAACCCAACAGGGTTTAATGCTTTGTCGATAGCAGCTCTGTAGGTAGCGTCACCTTCGTATAACTCGTACGTTGTTGGACATGCACCAGGCTGGTCAGCCCGGGCTTTTGAGTCGCATTTAAGTGTCTGATTTACAGTGGCGGCGTTTGTGTCAGGACTTA
>NZ_JBQZXE010000161.1:0-6361 GCF_053555855.1 Shigella sp. SIG3 | reverse complement strand
GTCGTCACTCTCGTCTGGGGAATATCTCCCCGGCAGCCTTCAAGGAAAATATCATCAGATGGCTGCTTAAAAAAAGAACAAATGGTAGTGTCCGCTATTGCCAGTACACCTCAAAAGTTGCCATGATTTACATTGAACAGCTTGAATTAATCCATAAAAGTGGTGATGTGTTGTATCCAGTAAAAATAACCAGAAAATCATCAGGAAAAACTGCCTTCCACCTTGTTCCATTCGGCTTAAATAAGACTCACGACCTTCTAGAGGTGGAAGATGCTTCAGAAGCAATTCGGCTGGTGATTGATGAACGTCATTCCATTCGCTGCAGTACACTTACAGCAACTATTACGAATAAAAAGGGCAAGCGAATTAAGCGGACAGGTATATACAGTATCAAGGGTGTTAACATAAAAGAATACAACGTCAGGTAATGGCACAGAGCGGTCCGTCAGTTCAGGTTTGGCTCTGTGCCAAAGATGGGTCAGGTCACACCTGATCTAATAAATTTAAGCCATTAAATCAGCCTTAACCTTCACCACCACCTTTTTAATCTCACCCGGCTCGCCAACAACGCATCCCGGCTTATGCGGCTCTCCTGGCATAAACACGGCGAACATTCCCGGTTTCAGGATGATGGTTTGCTCGTTTTCAATGGCGCTACAAAGCTGGTAATCATCTTCATGGTGGAACTCTTCACATTGGCGCGCAGTGCCTGCCATGCCAAACAGAATCCGTTCCTCACCGTTTAATAACAGCTGGATATCAATGTATTGCTCGTGCAATTCCGCTTTTTTCTCGACGGGCGATTGAGTGTTAAACGTCATGACATTCATAAAAATATTGTCGCCCTGTAATTCGTAACGACCCGGCGCTTTTTCTTGCGGTCTGGCAGCTAAGGCCAGCGTTAACGCGTCCTGTAACGCAGGATGTAACCCAGCAGACGGTAATGACTGTACTTCACCCATCATCATAATTTTTCTCCCTGGGCCAACAGCGCAGCCCCAAGTAAACCTGCATCATGGCGGTAATGCGCCGCCAGTAAATCAACATGAAATGCCGCTGGCTCCTGCGCCAGATACATTTCCACCAACGCCAGATACCCTTCTGCCAGACCAACGCTGCCACCAACCACCACGCACTGGCAATCAGTTGTGGCTTTAATATCAGCGATCAGCCTTGCAAGCGTACGTGCGGAGCGATGAATCAGTTGCTGCGCCTGCTCATCGCCCTGCCCGGCGCGTGTGAAAATAGTTCTCGCATCCGCGCCAGCCAGCTCGCCCTGCGCTGCCGCCGCAATGCCGCGACCAGAAGCAATTGCTTCCACGCAACCTGTGCGTCCACAGCCGCAGACTGGGCCGTGTGGATCGGCAAGCGTATGCCCGATGTGCCCCGCCAGACCGCCAGGGCCGGTAAGCAGTTTGCCGCCGCTCACTACACCGCCGCCGACGCCAGTGGAAACGGTGATAAAGACCATATCGGTTATATCGCCTTCCAGCGCCTGATACTCTGCCCATGCTGCGGCCTGCGCGTCGTTAATGGCAATGGTCGGCAAATTGGTAAGTTGTTCCAGCGTTTTGACTAACGGAAAGTGTAGCAATCCACCGAGATTATGCGGATTCAGCGCCAGCAAACTGCCGTCGCGAATAATTCCGGTTGAAGCGATGGCAACCCGCTGCGCATGAGCTTGCAACGGAGAGACTAATGCGGATAAGGCATCACGCAAGGCTTCTGGTGTCTGGCTGGCTGGCGTAGGAAGTTCACGACGATCGCGGATCTGCCCGTCAGCGCCAATCAGCGCGGCGGCAAGTTTAGTACCGCCGATATCAATCGCCAGTATGGTCATAGCACCGCCTTTTTCATCGCTGTGTTGTACCACTGACAAATGTGTTCAAGACGCGTAATGGCAGAACCGACCGTCACCGCCCACGCGCCGTGGCGCATCGCATCTGCCGCCTGAGCAGGCGTGTTGTAACGCCCTTCGGCAATCACCCGACATCCGGCTTCGCTCAACGTTTTCACCAGCGCCAGATCCGGCTCTTCTGGCGTTTCAGGCGTGGTATAGCCAGAAAGCGTAGTGCCAATAATTTCGGCTCCCAGCTTTTGGCATGCCAGGCCGTCTTCCGGCGTTGAGCAGTCGGTCATCGCCAGTAAACCGTGATGATGGATACGTGCCAGCAGCGTTTCAACAGGCACCGGACGCGGGCGGTCGGTGCCGTCAATGGCGATAATGTCCGCGCCCGCCTGCGCCAGCGCATCGACATCTTCAATATAGGCCGTGATGCGTACCGGAGAATCCTCCAGATCGCGTTTCACAATTCCAATAATCGGCACGCTCACCACCGCACGCGTGGCTTGCAGATTTGCCACACCTTCGATGCGAATGGCAACCGCGCCCGCCTGCTCTGCCGCTAATGCCATGGCTGCGACGATTTCGGGTTTATCGAGCGGGCTGTCAGGAACCGGCTGGCAGGAGACAATCAGGCCACCGTTAGCAGCGATTTTTTGATCCAGTTGTGCAAGTAACGACATACATCTTCCCTTAGCGAAAGGCCCGGTACATAGACCGGGCAACAGGATTAACTTTTGGTTTTGACTAAATCGTTTTTGGCGCTGCCAAATGGCACGGCACCGCTAAATGGTTTGCCGTCGATAGCGTCATGAGTACGCAATGCTTCCGGGCGCAGCCAACGCTGAACGCGGGAAGGCATATCCAGACCAATCAGCAGGATCACCACAAATGTCAGGCTGAACGAGAGCGATGCCAGCGCAGTACCCAGATCCAGACGTTGAGCGATCAACGCGCCGATGATTGGGGCCAGTGCGCCACCCAATGCGCCAACGTTGTAGGTAAAGCCCAGGCCCGCTGCACGCTGGTCGGTATCGAAATAACCGCCAATCAGTTTCGGTAAGATCCCGGCGATCCCTTGTCCAAGCATTTGCTGGAAGAACAGTAACAGACCGAGCACCCAGACGTTTGCGCCGCCAATCGCAAATACCGGAATAATCAGCAGCTGCGAGGCCAGCAGGCTACAAACGTACGCTTTGTGGGTTCCCAGCCAGTCACCGAGGAAGCCACCTACGCAGCATCCCACGGCCGCGCCAAAGCCACTAAAGAACAGCACATTGGCGACAGTATGCGGGTTATAAGCCAGATCGGTTTTCAGATACGTTGGCAGCAGCGCCTGAATCGGCCATGAGTAGAGGAAAGCAAACAACACGACCACCATCAGCATTACGCCCGTTGGCCAGCGTTTACCCGTACTTTGCACCATAAAGCTGATAAAGATTGCGGCGCATAACAGCCCGAGAACAGCGACGATTGCAGCATTTTGCAGGTTACCGGCGAAGCAGAACCACAGCGCAGTAGCCGCCGCCAGTGTCATTACGATATTGGCAATGCGATGTTCACCACGGTAGAGAATATCCACCATTGTGCGTACTGGTGCTTTACCTGCGTGTTTCTCTTTCCAGTCTTCCGCTTCCGGGATGTTTTTACGCAGCCAGAGAGCAAAGATGATTGGCAAAATGCCGATAAAGAACAGCGCACGCCAACCCCAGACCGGAACCACCAGGCTATAGACCTGAGCGGCAACGACGGCCCCCACAGAGAAGCCTGAAATCAAAAAACCACTGGCTTTGTTACGCAGATGTTTTGGCCAGCTTTCAATGACATAGGTGGCGCTGGAACCGTATTCACCCGCCATCCCCATGCCGATGACCAGACGAGCGATAAACATGGTGATGTAGCCTGGCGCAAAGCCGCAGGCCAGCGTCCCGGCCGAGAAGAGAACGATGCTGGTGACCATTGCCAGACGACGCCCGTAGCGGTCACCCATAGCGCCGAGCATCAGGCCGCCGAACCAGCGAGAGATAAAGGCTGCGGAGATCAGACTTGCCGCCTGCACCGTCGTCAGCCCGAATTCACCCTGTACTTCGGTGAGTACCAGGGCGATTAAAACGAAATCAAAACCGTCAAGCAGATATCCCAACCAGGCAGCGGAAAATGCGCGCCATTGTGCACGGTTGAGATGGCGATACCACGGGATATTCTGGGTTGTAGTACTCATTGTGAGTCTCCCGCGGTGGGCGATGCCCACACGCTTTGGTATGAAAATTGTAGGGTACAGATGCGTTTATTTCCCCTCACCCGGTAGGGGCGAGCGAGGGGAAAACAACTCACCCGCGCTCTTGCATCAACTGCTGGGCCAGCGCCTTCAGTTCTGGCAGATATTTTTCATCTACCGGTCCAAACGGTTTGCGGCACAGCGGCACAGAAACGACATCCATATAATGCAGGACAGTTTTCAGGCCGCGGAATACGCCCGTTTTGATCAGTAAATCAATGACTTTGTTGCACTCAGTTTGCAGTTTCTGCGCGGTCTGGATATCGCCTTCTTTCAGCGCCTTCACGATCCCCTGATATCGCCAGCCCATGATGTTGTAAGTACTGCCGATACCACCATCAGCGCCTGCCAGCAAGCCGGAAGCGAAGATTTCGTCGTAACCGTTATAGAGCACCAGATCAGGATGTTCACGACGGATCTGTTCCATCTGATAGAGATCGCCAGAAGTCTGTTTCAGCGCACCGACGCCAGGCAACGTAACCAGGGTGTTGATCTGATCCAGGGTCAGTTTTACCCCACTCAGGGCTGGAATGTTGTACACCACCATCGGCAAACCATCCGCTGAATCAATAATTGCCCGATAGTGATCGCAGTGTTCTTCAAAGCTGAAAGGATAGTAGAACGGCGTGACGGCGGAGACGGCATCGAAGCCATAACGTTTAGCCGATGCCGCAAGTTGTTGGCTTTCAGCGGTGCTGACGCAACCGACGTGGGCGATGAGTTTAATCTTACCTTTCGCCTCTTCGGCGACGATTTCCAGTACCTGTTCACGCTCGGAAAGGCTTTGTACAAAGGCTTCGCCGGTCGAACCACCCACGTATAAACCGTCGATGCCCTGCTGAATATTGAACTGAACCAGGCGGCGCAGACTCGCTTTATCCAGTGCTTGTTGTTGATCAAAAGGAGTCAGGAGTGCAGCCATTACGCCACGTAAATTCGTTGCCATAAATACCTCTGAAGTGATGCTTGTCTGATAAACGATATACCTTTATACCTGTTATACCAGATCAATTAAGCAACACCCCATACAGAAAGCTTATAATGCGATCTGCTTCACTAAAGTGGCATTATTTCTTTTTGTTGGTGGTCTGACCGAAAGCGTGCCAGGTAGCAGAGACGCTGTTGAGATGCGATTGCAACGCACGATCGGCTTCGTCAGGATCATGACGGCGGATCGCATCAACGATCGCAATATGCTGTTGATAACTAACGTTGTTATGTTCGTGCAGTGCCTGATCGGTAACCGTTGGGCGTGCGGCAATAAGCCAGTCGAGCAGGGCAACGTGGATCGCCATGAAGATTGGGTTACCGGGGATCTCCGCCAGCACGCGGTGGAAATCAACGTCTGAACGAATGAATGCCGCGTTGTTATCCAGCGACTGACTGTTGATTTCCAGTGCTTTTGCCAGCAAATCGATTTGCTCATCGGTGGCGTGTTCAGCCGCATAGCGCACCAGGCTGGATTCAAAGAACAGACGTAATTGTTCGAAATGGGCAATCCCACCAGGATGAGAAAGGAAATCTTTCGCCATGCCGGAAAGCTCGCCGATGATGGTGTCCGCAGAAGGTCGAGAGACACGAGCGCGTTCGCCGTTGTTTATTTGCACCAGACCTTTGCGTTTTAACGCTGCCAGCGCTTCACGCACAGAAGGACGCCCGACGTTAAAGAACGCCATCAGTTCGCGTTCAGACGGTAATTGTTCACCTTCGCCAAATTCACGACGGCGGATCATCTGTTCCAGCTCTTCTTCCACCATTTCGGAGAGTTTTTTACGCGCCAGCGGGCGGCTACGCAAGTTGCGACCAATTGCAGGTGAAGAATCTTCGGTTTGCGAATCAAATGCGTTCATAAGGCCCATTCTGTAAGGTCAGTGTGATTAACATCATCAGTGACATCCTATCACAGGATTGAAAGTAGGGGAAAATGGCAGGTTTTTCTCTTTGTACCTCATCATTACCATAATTAACGGAATAATTAACTATTGCGAAAAATTAATGTAACGCAGATAAACACATCCCGATTGAATTATTCATAAGACTATTCACAAGCATTATGAATATTATGAATGTGTTCTTACAAAATAATCATAATCGCATATTTTTTAATGAAAAATCACCTCACCTACAATTAAAAACACGACATCCGCACCATAAATAGACTTGCAAAAAATATAACATCATTGTTTTCAATCTGCCATTTATGGGATTGACCGTTTTCTTTTGACACGGAGTTCAACAAT
>NZ_JBQZXE010000160.1:0-6712 GCF_053555855.1 Shigella sp. SIG3 | reverse complement strand
TGCTTATCGCCCTGGCGAGACGACGCTGCGACGTTCTGTTCGCCATGATGCGCGACGGGACTTTTTATACCCCGCAGGGGTCATAACATGCTTGACTACTTAATAGGGGCACCCCCCAACAGAGGCGGAACAATGGCGCTGCCGAATGCCAGACGCAGCCAGTCAGCCAGATTTTGCAAGGGGTTATACCACGGCAGCAATTTACGTAGCAGCACTGCCCCGACCACGGCTTCAACAATATTGATGGTCGTCCAGGTCATGTTCAGCGAGCTGGTGGAAAAAAGCAGGATGGATGCGGCGATATTTCCCAGCGAACAGCTCAGCGCAATTCCCGGCCACATGCGCCCGGCATGGCGATAAAACGCCACCATCATGATGGACGTCGGGAACCACAGTGGGGCGAGTTGGGTGCCAAACTGCGAAAGCTCAAGCGAGACAAGAGTAAAGATAAACGAGACTAAACCTAAACTGACCAGGTGAAGCAGCGGGTGGGGCAGGGCAATTAATACATGCTGTGATTGTTTGCTTATTACCGCTTTATCCGCAAGGCCAGGTCGCCAGTATTCGTTTCTGTGTTTATGCTAGTACAAAAGTTTTACATTTTATATGCGAATTGCTCATAAAGTGACGTAAAGGCGGATAATTTGCGCAACTGCGTATAACATTTTTTACCTTACATAAAACTGATCAACGTAATTTGCCACCGGGAATTCTTTGTCAACAATTAACTCTGAGCGCGCGGCAACGCTATTCGACTGGTATCAGACGGATGAAATCCCTATAATTGCCGCGTTTGGCGCTTCGTCGCCCCCTTCCTAACATCCAGGTTAATCAGGTCGCTAAATATATGACTGATCAGTCTCATCAGTGCGTCATTATCGGTATCGCTGGCGCATCGGCTTCCGGCAAGAGTCTTATTGCCAGTACCCTTTATCGTGAATTACGTGAGCAAGTCGGTGATGAACACATCGGCGTAATTCCCGAAGACTGCTATTACAAAGATCAAAGCCATCTGTCGATGGAAGAACGCGTTAAGACCAACTACGACCATCCCAGCGCGATGGATCACAGCCTGTTGCTTGAGCATTTACAAGCGTTGAAACGCGGCTCGGCAATTGACCTGCCGGTTTACAGCTATGTTGAACATACGCGTATGAAAGAAACGGTGAAGGTTGAGCCGAAGAAGGTCATCATTCTCGAAGGCATTTTGTTGCTGACGGATGCGCGTTTGCGTGACGAACTTAACTTCTCCATTTTCGTTGATACCCCGCTGGATATCTGCCTGATGCGCCGCATCAAGCGTGACGTTAACGAGCGTGGGCGTTCAATGGATTCCGTGATGGCGCAATATCAAAAAACCGTGCGCCCGATGTTCCTGCAATTCATTGAGCCTTCTAAACAATATGCGGACATTATCGTGCCGCGCGGCGGGAAAAACCGCATCGCGATCGATATATTGAAAGCGAAAATAAGTCAGTTCTTTGAATAAGCTTGATAAATTGTGTACCGTTCAGTGATAAGCTGGTATGCCCTTGACGTAATTGGCGTTAAGGGAGTGATGCGCGAAAGGAGAAAATGCCATGCGTCTGTGTGACCGAGATATTGAAGCCTGGCTTGATGAAGGCCGTTTGTCGATCAACCCACGTCCGCCAGTGGAGCGTATTAACGGCGCGACGGTGGATGTACGCCTGGGCAATAAATTTCGTACCTTCCGTGGTCACACGGCAGCGTTTATCGATCTGAGCGGTCCCAAAGATGAAGTGAGCGCCGCGCTTGACCGCGTGATGAGCGATGAGATCGTTCTCGACGAGGGCGAGGCGTTCTATCTTCACCCAGGAGAGCTGGCGCTGGCGGTGACGCTGGAGTCGGTGACGCTGCCAGCCGATCTGGTGGGCTGGCTGGACGGGCGTTCCTCTTTGGCGCGTCTGGGGCTGATGGTGCACGTCACCGCGCACCGTATCGATCCGGGCTGGTCTGGTTGCATTGTGCTGGAGTTCTACAACTCCGGTAAGCTGCCGCTGGCGCTGCGTCCGGGCATGTTAATTGGTGCGCTGAGCTTTGAGCCGCTTTCCGGCCCGGCGGCGCGACCTTACAACCGCCGTGAAGATGCGAAATATCGCAACCAGCAGGGCGCGGTAGCCAGCCGAATCGATAAAGACTAATTCAGGCCCATTGAGGATACCATGAGACGATTTCTGACGACGCTGATGATACTCCTGGTCGTGCTGGTGGCCGGGTTATCTGCGTTAGTGTTGCTGGTGAATCCGAATGATTTCCGCGACTATATGGTCAAGCAAGTTGCTGCACGTAGCGGTTATCAATTGCAGCTCGACGGGCCACTGCGTTGGCACGTCTGGCCGCAGCTTAGTATCCTCTCCGGGCGAATGTCTCTCACCGCCCAGGGCGCAAGCCAGCCACTGGTTCGCGCCGACAACATGCGTCTGGACGTGGCGCTTTTACCACTACTGAGTCATCAACTGAGCGTTAAGCAGGTGATGCTAAAAGGGGCAGTGATCCAACTGACGCCGCAGACGGAAGCGGTGCGCAGTGAAGACGCTCCGGTTGCACCGCGCGACAATACCTTGCCGGATCTGTCAGACGATCGCGGATGGTCGTTTGATATATCCAGTCTTAAGGTGGCGGACAGCGTTCTGGTGTTCCAGCATGAAGATGACGAGCAGGTGACAATCCGCAATATCCGCCTGCAAATGGAACAAGATCCCCAACATCGTGGCTCATTTGAGTTCTCCGGGCGGGTTAATCGCGATCAGCGCGATCTCACGATATCCCTTAACGGTACGGTAGATGCTTCTGATTATCCGCATGATTTAACAGCGGCTATTGAACAAATTAACTGGCAGTTGCAGGGTGCCGATTTACCAAAACAAGGTATTCAGGGACAGGGGAGTTTCCAGTCCCAGTGGCAGGAGTCACATAAACGCCTTTCATTTAACCAAATTAGTTTGACCGCCAATGACAGTACGCTGAGCGGGCAAGCACAGGTCACGCTGACAGAGAAACCGGAATGGCAGCTGAGACTGCAATTCCCGCAACTGAATCTTGACAACCTCATCCCGCTTAATGAAACCGCGAATGGTGAAAACGGTGCCGCGCAGCAGGGGCAGAGCCAATCAACGTTGCCGCGCCCGGTCATTTCTTCGCGTATTGATGAACCGGCCTATCAGGGACTGCAAGGCTTTACAGCTGATATTTTGTTGCAGGCCAGTAACGTGCGCTGGCGCGGAATGAATTTTACAGATGTTGCCACGCAAATGACCAACAAGTCGGGTTTGCTGGAAATTACTCAACTGCAGGGCAAGCTTAACGGTGGAAAGGTTTCACTGCCGGGCACGCTGGACGCGACATCAATAAATCCGCGGATAAACTTCCAGCCACGGCTGGAGAACGTTGAGATTGGTACCATTCTGAAGGCGTTTAACTATCCGATTTCGTTGACCGGAAAAATGTCACTGGCTGGTGATTTCTCCGGTGCTGACATAGATGCCGACGCATTCCGCCACAACTGGCAAGGGCAGGCGCATGTTGAGATGACCGACACACGTATGGAAGGGATGAACTTCCAGCAGATGATTCAGCAAGCGGTAGAGCGTAATGGCGGTGATGTGAAGGCCGCTGAAAACTTCGATAACGTGACGCGGCTTGACCGCTTTACCACCGATTTGACGTTGAAGGATGGCGTCGTGACGTTAAACGACATGCAAGGTCAATCGCCTGTGCTGGCGCTGACAGGGGAAGGCATGTTGAATCTGGCAGATCAAACCTGCGACACCCAGTTTGATATTCGGGTCGTGGGTGGCTGGAACGGGGAAAGCAAACTGATTGATTTCCTCAAAGAAACGCCAGTACCGCTGCGGGTTTATGGCAACTGGCAGCAACTCAATTACAGCCTGCAAGTGGATCAGTTACTGCGCAAACATCTACAGGACGAAGCGAAACGTCGCCTGAATGACTGGGCCGAGCGGAATAAAGATTCCCGCAATGGCAAAGATGTGAAGAAGTTGCTGGAGAAGATGTAGGTTACCAGGTGACCTGTCCTGTAGGCCTGATAAGACGCGTAAAGCGTCGCATCAGGCGTTCGCGGCGGCACTATTATATTCTGAATATGTAAGATCGAAGGCTGTTCCGTTCACTTGATGTTCCTCGCTACTATGGAACGCTCAAGCCGGTGAACGTGCCAGGGTGGCTCAATCGCCACCACCCTGGCAACCCGGGCTCCCGGCGGTAAATCGCCGCTGGCGCGGTTCCCTCATCTTATTCCTTTCGGCTATCGGGTACGGGCGCGAGGTAACATCCCTGTAAAACGCGCCCTCAGCCCACATCCATGTGGGCTGCCCCAGCCTACAGGAAACGATTCGGCGATTTACAGCCGGACCCACACCCCCGCTGTGATGTCCGTTTACCACAGACAACGCTTCATTGCTGAAGTTATAAGGCGTTACGCAGCATTGGGTAAAATGGCCGATACCATCACACCTCGTACTCCATCTCGCCATCCTTACGCAGCGGTATAATCTGCACCTTCTGCACGCGATGGCTTTCCACCTGCAACGTTTTAAGCAAATAATCCCCCACCTGAACTTCTTCGCCAGGTTTTGGAATACGCTGCAAATACTCCATCAACAGCCCGGCAATGGTGTGATATTCACGTTTTTCATCCAGCGGCAGCGGCACATATTGCACCAGATCCTCCAGCGGCATATGACCATTCGCCGTCCAGGAACCGTCCGCATTCTTCTGAATATCATGGCGGGCGTCGATCTCTTCCACTTCGTTCGGTAAGTTACCGGCAATGGTTTCAGTGACGTCACTTAATGTCACAATCCCTTCCACCGAGCCAAACTCATCCACCACAAAAGCAAAGTGCGTGCGGGCATTACGGAACTGCTCCAGGGCTGGTAACAACGGCAAGGTTTCCGGGAACACCAGCGGCTGGCGAATCAACACCCGCAGGTTGAGCGGTTCGCCGCGCAGTGACTGTTGTAGCAGGTCGATAACGTGAACAACACCGAGCAAATCTTCTGCGTCATCACCGTCGGTAACCACCAGCCGCGTATGCTGATTTCGCTCCAGCAACTGGCGGATTTCTTCTTCCGGCGCGTTGAGATCGATATGCTCAATATCGTGGCGCGACGTCATAATGCTGCTGACGGTACGCTGGTTAAGATTAAGTACCCGCTCAATCATCCGCCGTTCCTGCGGATTAAAGATCTGCTGGTTTCCATGATCCACCAGCATGGACGCGGTTTCGGCGTCCAGTTCCGCATCTTCTTTTTGCCCGCTAAGCAGGCGCATTACCGCTTCGGTAGTCCGCTGGCGTAGCGTCTGATTAGCGGAAAGAAAACGTCGCCGGTTAAAGATAGCCAACTGATTGAGTGCCTCGATCATCACCGAGAAACCAATGGCAGCGTACAGGTAGCCTTTCGGAATGACGAAGCCGAAACCTTCTGCCACCAGGCTAAAGCCAATCATCAACAGGAAGCTTAAGCAGAGAATAACGATGGTCGGGTGACTGTTAACAAATTGCGTTAACGGCTTGCTGGCCATCAACATCAGGCTGATAGCGATAACCACGGCGGCCATCATGACCAGTAAATGGTCGACCATCCCGACGGCGGTAATCACTGAGTCGAGTGAGAAAATGGCGTCCAGTACCACAATTTGCGTCACCACGCCCCAGAACTTCGCACCTTTGCGTTGTGTGGGATTATTGCTGTCTTTCCCTTCCAGCCGTTCGTTCAGCTCCATCGTGGCTTTGAACAACAGGAAGAAACCACCAAACAGCATGATTAAGTCGCGGGCGCTAAAGGTAAACGAGCGGAAGCTGAACAGCGGTTGAGTCAGGGTGACCAGCCAGGAGATTGACGCTAGCAGTAACAGGCGCATTAACATCGCCAGCAGCAGCCCGGTAACCCGTGCGCGGTCGCGCTGCTTCGGCGGTAGTTTTTCGGCGAGGATGGCAATAAAGACCAGGTTATCAATGCCGAGGACCAGTTCGATCACAATCAGCGTGATTAACCCGGCCCAGATAGACGGATCGGCAATCCATTCCATAGTAAGTACAAAACCTATTCGTTGTATGACAAATGTCACAATTCGATCATGGATAAATCGGGGCAAAAATGCAATGTTGCAGCACTATTTATCTCATATTATTTGAGGGTAATAACCTCACATTATCCCTGAATTAAAAGCGGTAATAATAAAACATTATTTAAGAAATATCGCATGTGGAGACGCAATATTAAATATTGTCAACCTAAAGAAACTCCTAAAAACCATATTGAATGACACTTAATATAATTCTTAAAAATAGCCAATTGCCGAATTGTTACCTTGCCTGCTATTCCGTTAGCTGTAACACTTCCTCCTGCATTATTGGCGAGCCAATATTCAATTACCATAATGTCACCTTATATTCGGAAGTTAATTTCCGCAATAACCCTTTCTCATCAACGATTGTATGCAGAGAGGGTTTGAAAAATTAAGCTCAATCAGTGTATTGGTAGCTAAAAAGCCAGGGGCGGTAGCGTGTCTGGATGCCTGAAAGACCAGTCTGAATTATTCTGTCAATAGCCTGCGGATGAAATCAATTTTTTTAGGACTGATGCCAGTTAAATTTTTATTCAATTAACTGCAAGGTAAATGTGCATGGCGACATTGCTATTAATAGTGCACAGGATAATTACTCTGC
>NZ_JBQZXE010000159.1:0-6724 GCF_053555855.1 Shigella sp. SIG3 | reverse complement strand
ACAAATCCCAATAATTAAGTTATTGGGATTTGTCTGGTGAATTATTTGTCGCTATCTTTTCCCGCCAGCAGTTTATCCAGCTCATCACTGCCTACATGACGGAAATCCTGACCCTTCACGTAGTAGAAGATAAACTCACAAATATTCTGGCAGCGGTCGCCGATACGTTCGATTGAACGCGCACAGAACAGCGCGGTAAGTACGCTCGGAATAGTGCGCGAATCTTCCATCATGTAGGTCATCAGTTGACGAACAATACCTTCGTATTCCTGATCGACTTTTTTATCTTCACGATAAATACGTACCGCTTCGTCAATGTCCATCCGCGCGAACGCGTCCAGCACGTCGTGCAGCATCTGGATGGTATGACGGCCCAGCGACTCCAGACTTACCAGCAACGGCTGATGCTGCTGGGAGAATTTCTCCAGCGCAGTACGGCAGATTTTGTCCGCCACGTCGCCAATACGCTCCAGCTCGGCAATGGTTTTACTGATCACCATAACCAGTCGCAGGTCGCTCGCCGTCGGCTGACGTTTGGCGATAATGCGCACGCAGGCTTCATCGATCGCCACTTCCATCATGTTGACGTTCTTGTCGCCTTCGATCACGCGCTTCGCCAGATCGCTGTCCTGGTTATGCATCGCGGTGATTGCATCAGAAAGCTGCTGCTCCACCATGCCGCCCATGGTCATCACCTGCGTGCGGATACTTTCCAGTTCGGCGTTGAACTGGCCGGAAATATGTTTATTAAGATTGAGACTGTCCATAACGCACTCCTGAATCAACCGTAACGACCGGTGATGTAGTCTTCTGTTTGTTTCTTCGCTGGCTTGGTGAACAGATCGTCCGTGTTGCTGAACTCAATCAATTCGCCCAGGTACATAAATGCCGTGTGGTCGGAACAACGCGCAGCCTGCTGCATGTTGTGGGTAACGATCACCACGGTGTAATCCTGCTTCAGTTCGGTGATCAGCTCTTCAATACGCCCGGTAGAGATGGGGTCGAGCGCCGAACACGGTTCGTCGAGCAGCAGCACTTCCGGGCGAATGGCGATACCACGCGCAATACACAGACGCTGTTGCTGACCACCAGAGAGAGAGTAACCGCTCTGGTGCAATTTATCTTTGGTTTCGTTCCACAATGCGGCTTTGGTCAATGCCCACTGCACGCGCTCGTCCATGTCGGCACGGGAGAGCTTCTCAAACAGACGAACGCCAAAGGCGATGTTGTCGTAGATGGACATCGGGAACGGCGTCGGTTTCTGGAACACCATGCCCACTTTCGCACGTAGCAGGGCGATATCCTGAGAGTTGGTCAGGATGTTGTCGCCATCAAGCAGAATTTCACCTTCCGCACGCAGCTCCGGGTACAGTTCAAACATTTTGTTGAAGGTACGCAGCAGCGTCGATTTACCGCAGCCGGACGGCCCGATAAACGCCGTAACCTGGTTTTTGGCGATATCCAGGTTGATGTTTTTCAGGGCATGGAATTTGCCGTAGTAGAAGTTCAAATTACGAACCTGAATTTTACTCGGGGCAGTTTCAACCATACTCATTGCAATCTTTTCCTCATCGTACCTGATGCTTTTCGCTAATCAGGCTTACCGTAGGGCCGGGTAAGGCGTTCACGCCGCATCCGGCAAAGTGTTAACCGTGTTTATTCTTCGCAAAAACAACGCGCGCCAGAATGTTCAGCAGCAGGACGCACAGGGTAATGATCAATACCCCGGCCCAGGCCAGTTGTTGCCATTCCGCAAACGGGCTCATCGCAAACTTAAAGATCGTCACCGGCAGGTTGGCGATCGGCTGCATCATGTCCGTGCTCCAGAACTGGTTGGAGAGCGCGGTAAACAGCAGCGGCGCGGTTTCACCGGCAATACGGGCAATCGCCAGCAGGATACCGGTCATAATCCCGGACACCGACGCTTTCAGCGTAATCGCGGAGATCATCTTCCACTTCGGTGTACCCAGCGCATAAGCCGCTTCACGCAGGCTGTCCGGCACCAGTTTCAGCATGTTCTCGGTGGTGCGGATAACGATCGGCACCTGCAACAGCGCCAGCGCAATTACGCCCGCCCAGCCGGAGAAGTGCTCCATCTGTGCCACCACGATGGTGTAGACAAACAGACCAACCACAATCGACGGCGCGGAGAGCAGAATGTCGTTAATGAAGCGAATCACTTCTGCCAGCCAGGATTTTCGACCATATTCCGCCAGATAAATCCCCGCCATAATGCCCAGCGGCGTACCGAATACCGTGGCCCACAAAATTAACAGCCCGCTACCCGCCAGGGCGTTCGCCAGACCACCACCTTCCGTATTGGGCGGCGGCGTCATTTCAGTGAACAGCGCCAGCGACATACCGTCGATACCGCGAGTGATGGTGGACATTAAAATCCAGATCAGCCAGAACAGGCCGAAGGCCATCGTCGCCATCGAGAGCGTCAGCGCAATACGGTTTTTGAGGCGGCGACGCGCCTGCATTTTGCGGCGAGATTCAGCCAGCGCCGCAGTGGTTTGCATTTCAACCATAGCCATTAGCGTGCCCCCTCATTCTTAGCCAGGCGCATAATCATAAACTTCGATGCGGCGAGGACGATGAAGGTAATCACAAACAGGATCAGGCCCAGTTCCATCAGTGCGGCAACGTGCAGACCGGATTCCGCTTCCGCAAATTCGTTCGCCAGCGCAGAGGTGATACTATTGCCCGGCATGTACAGCGAGGCGCTGTCGAGCTGGTAGGTGTTACCGATGATAAAGGTCACCGCCATGGTTTCACCGAGCGCGCGGCCCAGCCCCAGCATGATGCCGCCGATAACACCATTTTTGGTGAACGGAAGAACGATACGCCAGATAACTTCCCAGGTGGTGCAGCCAATACCGTAGGCCGACTCTTTCATCATCACCGGGGTTTGTTCGAACACATCACGCATTACCGCCGCAATGTACGGAATAATCATGATGGCGAGGATCACGCCTGCCGCGAGGATACCGATACCAAATGCGGGGCCAGAGAACAGCGCGCCAACAATCGGGATATTCGACATGATATTGCCGACCGGCTCCTGAAAGTAAACGGCGAACAGCGGCGCAAAGATAAACAGGCCCCACATGCCGTAAACGATACTTGGAATGGCTGCCAGCAGCTCAATGGCGATACCCAGCGGGCGTTTCAGCCAGCCAGGCGCAAGCTCAGTCAGGAACAGGGCGATACCGAAACTCACCGGGACGGCGATCAGCAGCGCGATAAACGAAGTCACCAACGTACCGTAGATCGGCACCAGCGCCCCGTAGATATCGTTCGGTGCATCCCACTCTTTGGTCCATAGGAAAGCCAGACCAAATTTCTGAATGCTCGGCCAGGAGGAGATGATCAGAGAGACAATAATGCCACCCAACATCAATAGCACAATCAGCGCCGCCAGTTTTACCAGCACGCTGAAAATTATGTCGCCCTTTTTACCCGGTGGGTTAAAAGCGGGCTTGGTTGCAGCCATAAGTTACTCTTCAGTTAAACGCGTTTACAAAGTCATTTTGTAATGCCGGATGCGGCGTAAAACACCGTACCCGGCCTGGAGTTTTATTAGTACAGCGGCTTACCGCTACTGTCTTTAATATTGGTCTTCCACGCAGCGCGAACCTGTTCAACTACACTATCCGGCAGGCTAGCGTAATCCAGGTCGTTCGCCTGTTTAGCCCCGGTTTTGTACGCCCAGTCGAAGAATTTCAGCACCTCTGTGCCTTGTTCTGGTTTCTTCTGATCTTTGTGGATCAGAATGAACGTGGTAGAGGTAATAGGCCATGCATCTTCGCCTTTCTGGTTGGTCAGATCCTGAGCGAAGGTTTTGCTCCAGTCTGCACCTTTTGCTGCATTAGCGAAGTTTTCTTCGGTCGGACTAACCGGTTTACCATCAGCGGAGATCAGTTTGGTGTACGCCAGGTTGTTCTGCTTCGCGTAAGCATATTCAACATAACCAATTGCACCCGGCAGACGCTGAACGAACGCGGCGATACCGTCGTTACCTTTACCGCCCAGACCGATCGGCCATTTTACGGTAGAGCCAGTACCAACGTTGTTTTTCCACTCTTCGTTCACTTTCTCCAGGTAGCTGGTGAAGACGAAGGAAGTCCCGGAGCCATCTGCGCGGCGTACTACAGCAATGTTTTGTGAAGGCAGTTTCAGACCCGGATTCAGTTTGGCGATGGCTTCATCATCCCACTTCTTGATTTTGCCCAGGTAGATGTCGCCGAGGGTTTTACCATCCAGCACCAGTTCGCCAGACTTCAGCCCTGGAATGTTAACCGCCAGCACCACGCCGCCAATCACGGTCGGGAACTGGAACAGACCTTCCTGAGCCAGTTTTTCGTCAGACAGCGGCGCGTCAGAGGCACCAAAATCAACGGTATTAGCGATAATCTGTTTTACGCCACCGGAAGAACCGATACCCTGGTAGTTAACTTTATTACCGGTTTCTTTCTGGTAAGTGTCAGCCCATTTGGCATACACCGGCGCAGGGAAGGTTGCACCTGCACCTGTCAGGCTTGCTTCTGCAAACACAGAGAAAGCACTCATCGATAAGGTCGCGGCGACAACAGTTGCGACGGTGGTACGCATAACTTTCATAATGTCTCCTGGGAGGATTCATAAAGCATTGTTTGTTGGCTACGAGAAGCAAAATAGGACAAACAGGTGACAGTTATATATAAGGAATATGACATTTTTATGACAGAAAGGAATTACCAAATAACTTACTGATTTTAAATGTGAAGATGAAAATCCCACATGCCATCTTTTTGTCATGATGCATTTAAAAGTGATAAAGAAATGGGTGAGATGACAACGATGTGATGAACAATCGTTGTCAGACCTATTAGCGCACAATCTCAACAGTTATCGTCGCTGTTGCAGTAAATTGCCCCGGGGCTGGGCGAGCTCCAGTAAGGCTCGCAGGAGCAGCTGAAAAAGTTACACTACCTGATTTTTCACCATACACTGTTGATTTATCCATGTCTGTTGGCAACTCACCACCGTTCACTTTGATTTCCTTATTATTTTTGTCGTAAATTTTTATCCCCACGTTAGAGTTTGAAGTTACGACCATTGAATTGTCCGTATTGGGTTCGGTAGCATAAAAAGACGTACTGATATCATCGGTATTCAGTATCCCTAGGTTTTCACACTCAATAGTGACTGTTTTAGTAATTTTATGTGTTGTTACCGCACTTCCAACAACAGATGAAAAATCTGCAGCTGGTATTTCTTTAAAATCAAAACAAACTGGCTTTAAATTATTTATTTCGCAACTTTGCGGAGCTGTAATATCGCCCCGAATATAAACATCAGCCATCGGCTGTGAGTAATCCACAGGGGTGTCACGGCTAATTGTTCCATACAATGTCACTATCTTTGTTTCAGGAATAATCAATTTTCCTGCAAATGTCTTCTTGATATAAAAATATACTATCGCTTTAGCCCCACTGGATATACTTAAAGGTTCAATGCGGTTGCAATTGTACTTTGTATTACCAGACGGGTTGTTAGCATGATATTCAAAAGGTGCATTCACATACCCAACCCCAAGAATATCTATAGCAATCCCAACATCAAGGTTCGGATTAAGATCATAATAATTAATATTAGAGTGAACCCCAGCATAAGTTAATGCCTGGTTTATTTTTGACGTATAATAGATATAGGGGAATTCTCCTACGTTACCAGTATCACAATGACAGCGTCCAAGATATGAGGATCCATTAGTTACAGTGGTGTTAAATGTCGTTCCAACCTTATTTTCGTTCGCGGTAATAAGATATCCCGAGAAATCAAGCGAACTGTGAAATACGCCATTATCAGGGGTACAGATACCTTTAGGAGCTGCAAGTGCTACACTACTTAACGAGAGCATAAACACAGAAAAGCACCACTGTTTGATATACTTGTTCATAAAAATCCTTTTAATGACATGTCACACCCTGTTCAATTAATCCGCTCTCACTTTCTGGTGTCGAAAGTGAATAATTGAAGATGCATTTTGTTGAGGCGTTTTCTCCCCAGGATAACGTAACCTGTCCTTTTTCTGGTAGACCAGAAAGATAAAGTTCGCCACGGTCACCGACAATTCCTGAATCTGCCAAACTTGCATCTTGTATCGCAGCAATGGCTCCAAAAGGTACCGGTTTACCATTTGCATTTAACACTCTGAAGAGAACGCGATAACCCACATGAGTCACAAACTCCGCTTTAACCACTGCACCACGCGTGGGAACCATCGTAACGACGGTATTATCAAGTTCTATATTCGACTTCGAGAAATAGTTATCGCTGATTGCTACCCGATTTTCATCATAAGGGTTTAGCTGTGTCTTGACCGTATAGCCGCGCCAGTCCGTCGCAGCACCGCGCATATTATCTATTTCTAACCCGGCGGCCCCAGGTGCTTTAACAAGAGCAATAGTTTCACCTAACTCCTGACTTAACGTTACCCCTTCGCTGTGTGCCAGAATTCCCCCTCTGATACCATAATTCAGCCTCTGGGAATTTTGGCTGTAGTTATAGCTGCCGTTCACCGTGCCATAAGAGCCATCATAGGTCAGGGACATATTACCGCCAACCTCATCATCATGACTGTTATAGGACTGCATTAAATTCCATGAAAGGTTATTTCTTTCCAGCGCCGTACCGCTGAGTCCGAGTTGATGTGAGCTACCGGAATTATCGTTTTGCG
>NZ_JBQZXE010000158.1:0-6786 GCF_053555855.1 Shigella sp. SIG3 | reverse complement strand
ATTTCTGCTGTCATTTCTAACGGGTGGGCAATGCCAATCAGAGCGTCCGCAGGCAGGTCAATTGGCTCATCTTGCGCATTGCAGAACTCCCCCTCTGCGGCCACACGAAAGGCGTTGAGTAAACGACGCGGTTCATTTGCCGGATAACCCCCCATATTAATCGCTGGGTAACCAGACGGGTAAAGGGATGATTAACAAACAGAGAATGAAAATCTGCCAGCGACCAGCGTCGGGTGGTACGTAGGGCAGCTTCAAGACGCGGGAGCAGGTTTTTGCTCACCTGAGTAGCATCTTTTTTTAACCCTTTTAGTCGGGCCAGTGCCTCGGGCGCTTTCAGTTGATCGTCATCGGCGCGCAACCGGGGAACACTTTTCTGGCGAACGTTTTGCTGATCAAAGATAACCGGGTTGAGGTTTTCATCGAAGCGAACGGTAAACTGCCGGGGACCAAAATCAAAACTCAACGCCTGCGGATCATTAAGGCCCAGTGTTGGGACTAATCTGTCCGCTAACTCTTCCTGGCTTAGCCCGCGATTTTCTGCGACTACCTGAAGAAATTCCGCCGCGTTATCACGTAAGGGGCGGGATTTCGCCCGTTGCGATATATGATGCAGCTGCATCAGCGCCATATCATTATTCATCAGGGTAAGGATGTTCAGGCCACTGACCGCACGGGCAGATTTGCCTTCTTGTGGCCAGGCGAGGATATGTGTCGTTAGATCCCGTGCCGTGCTTTCGTCACCAAAGAGACTTAACGCCAGAAATGCCCAGTTGTCTTTTGCGGGGGCACCAGCTTGTTGCCACGCAGTGAAGAGATCCCAGGCAAAAGCTGCCAGCGTTTGTGGCTGGCAGAACGTTTTCAGTTGTTCCAGCCCGCTATAAAAACGTCCCCCCTGGGTAAAGCGCAGCATTTCGCCGATAATTTCCAGAGCGTCATCGGTAACAGGTTGATTATTAGTGATAAGGCGCGGCCTGGACCACATTTGCGGATGCCAGAAATCAGGGGCTTTTGGAATGCGTGCCGGGTAAATCTCTATTGGACTCTGTTTAAGTAATTGTTCCAGGGCAGGCCATAGATCTGTACGCTGCCAACGATTGGCTACAGTTTGTAGCAATTCGCCATGCCCATGTTCGTAAAGTAAACGCAGGGCAAGTAATGCAGCTTCGCTTTTATCGCTAGATTTGGTGAAGACAAGAGGGATAAGTGCAGTAGCCGTATGTTCCGGCCATTGTAAAATCCACTGGCGAGCCAGATTACGCTGGCCCGCAAAAAGGTGCCAGACGCGGGCAATGGGCAGGGCCAGTTCTGTTGCGCCGAAATGAATCAGCAGCGGAAATATCTCTTTTGGATGTCGGGCAAAGGCGGTGTTTAATCCAGGCAAAGCATCGGTACCCAGCACACTTAACAAATATTCCACCCCGGTGTAATGAAAATCAGCCTCGACAATTTGTTGCCAGCACGATACCGCCATTTCGCGCGGCATCTGCGCGATAAGGTACAGATTCCAAATCCCCCAACGCTGTTCATTACCATAGTAAAATCCGTGCTGAAAAGTTCGCCACCCTCCCATCAACGCAATGCTATCTTGTGCCAGTAATGCATTGGTGGCGTCTTCCCGGTACTGTTTAGATTTGGCCTGATGCGCGTGATAAGTACGCAATAGTCCTATTGATGTGTATTCTTGCAGTTGCTGAGCATCAAAGGCATCCAACTGTCCATTAAGAAGACGCTTATTAAATTCCAGGCTATGAACGTCAAAACCTAATTCCCGCAAGAAGATATCCGCTCCTCTCGTAGCAAGACGTTCGTCAAAAGACATGGCGCTAAAATGGTCAATTGCAGTTTGCTGTTCCGGCGTCCAGTGTTTATTCGGCGACCTGTACGTTTGCGGTGCAAGCGTAAGATCAGGCAGCGAAAAGTGACGTATGGAAGTCTTTTTCTTTCTCCCACGCCATGGTGGTGAAACGAGGATTTCAGGCATTTGGCTGTTATCGGTGCTATCAATAACTGGTTTGGGCGGTGCCGATAAATAACTATTCAGCACTGCCCGGGCTTGAGTACTTAACCACGGCATCACTTCTGCTGCCAGTTGTGGCTGCGATGCCATCAGCGTTTGTAACAGCGTACGCCAGTATTCATCTCGAGCTTTTTGCTGTGCAGGCAGCTTTTTGTCTTCGATGATTGGATAACTTGGGCGGGCTGGTGGTTCTTTTAACGCCAGCAGTTCTGCCAGTGCGGCGAGTGTCGCATGGGGGAAGTTTTTACTGTATTTAGCCACACGTTGCAGGCTGGGTTTGTTTTTATCAGCAACTAACAGCAAGGTGCGGATGACTTGCGGATGGTTAATTTGTACCAGCAGACTGCCGCAATCTTCTTTATGGGCATATATCGCGAGGCGCGGAACGACTGCCAGTCCTTGTTCGCGCAAAAGGGCAGCGCAGGCCGCGTAGCCGAAGTGGTTTTCATGCGACATGTAGCTGGCTTCTCGATCGCTAAATATATCCTGGCTCCAGTAGCGTTCGAGTTTTCTCACCGCTTTGGGGTCAGTAGCAACAACTTTTAACCACTCCTTAGAATGAAAATGAGTCCGCGGGCATTCAAGGCTTACCAACTCATTGGCGATTTCTGGTTTTTCGGGGAGGATCAGCGCAATAAAAGGGCGGCGAACTTTGGTTATTCCTGGCAGTGCGGCAATGAGTTTGTCGGCGCAACGCTGCCAGCAGCTTTCCTCTGCCAGAGAGAGGTGTTTACGCAGTCGGAGATCGAATTCGTTATAGGTTTCTGAGCGATAACCATAGCCATAGTCCTCGTTCTGATACTGCAATGTGACTACCAGAGGATCACTCTCATAACACCGTGCAATAAACTGGCGTGCAATCACCACCTCAGTCGCATATTCCAGCCCCTCTTGTTGGACGATTTCGTCGAGCAACTATTGGTTGTCATTTTGCGCGATAAAGGCTAGTGCCGCCATTGTGCGGGCCGGGACTGAGGGTTTGTGTTCGCCGATCAAGTTGATGGCCTGCGTAATGGCGGACTGCCACTCCGGTGAAAAATTTTCATAACGCCAGACAATGTTTTTTTTCTTCTCAGCTTTTTGTAGCAATTCATCACCCAGTGTCTGAATGATGCTTTCAGTGATAACAGGCACTGGTTCGCCCGGCCAATTGCGATGACTGAGTGGTGTTTTGCCTTTTTTATATTTCAGTTCCAGTTGGGCGTTATCCGCCAGCCACGGTAATTCCTTGTCCATGCTCTTTCCTTATTCAAACAGGGCTTCAATATCGTTAATTAGCTCGCTGGCGGTGATGGCATCGAGTACGGAGAACTGCGCTTCCTGTGTTGAATTACTCCCCCAGCCATAGCTTTCCGCTTTGCCTTCCCATAGCCACAGCTTGCTTAAGAGCTGCTCAGCGCTAAGTTCGGCTGGTGACATACCCACCGCAAAACCTTCGTCGATTTCCATGATTAACGACCAGCGACCGAGAGGTTTGATCATCCAGCCGATCCAGCCTCCATCCTGTGGTTCGCCCTTTATCCAGCCTTTATTTGCCAGCCCCATGACCCGGCCGCTCGGGCATTTTCTGCCTGCCCAGCGGGTCAGTTCGCTGGCGTTGCGCTCGGCTTCTGTCAGGGCGTAACTGTTACGGTCAAGCTGACGGAACGGTGGTAGCAGTTCGTAGTCGGCAAAAAGCTGACCAAAGGCGACAGCATCCGTCGGTGATATTTCCAGAACGTGAGGAATGCCGATAGAGATATCGCCTTCCGGCAGGGTGAAAAGATCATCGTCAGCGGTGCTGTAGCTGTTATCTTCCGCTACCCGGAAACAGGCCAGTAGCTGGTTGTCGGCGCTATAAACGCCCCAAATCAGACGGCGGGTTAAGTGGCGAACCAGCGGATGCACAACCAGGAAGAGTTGGAAGTTTTCCGGCGACCAGCGGCGACGCAGGCACATGGCGGATTCAAGCCTTGCTACCTGCTGGGCGGCGACGGTACGCGCATCTTTTTTCAGCAATTTGTAGCGGTTAACAGCATCGTTCGCCTGTGACTCATCATCGCTTTTGTTTGGTTTTGGCAGGTCTTTCAGGCGGCTGCCGGAAACATCACGCACAAACGGTTTTAAGGTTTCATCAAAGCTGACGGTGAACTGGCGTGGGCCAAAATCCAGCAGCAACGAACCGTTATCATCCAGACCGAGATCCGGTGCTAACCGATCTTCAAGCTCCGCTACCGTGAGTTCGCGGCTCTCGGCAATGTCGGCAATCTTTTCTTTTGCCCGCTCCTGTAATGCTTTGAATTTCAGTTTCTGAGCAATGCCGTTAAGCTGCATCAGGGCGATATCACTACCGATAGCGGCGAGAATATCCAACCCAACGGTGGCGCGTTTATGCTGGGATTCACCAGGCCAGGCGCGTATTAATGGCGTCAGTTTGCGGGCGGTGTCATCGTTACCGAGAACGCCTAACGCAGTGAACGCCCAACTCTCTTTCGACGGCGCGCCAGCGGTCTGCCAGGCGGTAAACAGATCCCAGGCAAATTCAGCCAGAGAGTCAGCGGTACAGGCGTCTTTCACCTGCAATAATCCCGGATACAGAGCCTCTTCCTGAGGGAAGCGGAGCATTTCGCCGAGGTGGAGGAGGGCGTTATCTGGCAGTGATTGGGCGTTTGCTTTTAATACCGGGCGCGTCCAGATCGATGGCTGATAAAAGGTCGGAAGAGTGGGGATTTTTGTCGGGTGATTATCTAAGGGATCGAGCGCAAGCAGAGCGTTCACCGCGTCTGTTACTTCCGACTGGTTATAACGCCGGGCGATTTCTTGCAGTAATGGCTGATGACCGTTTTCGGTAAGCATACGCAAGGCAGCGCGGGCGTTATCTTGTGCTTCACCGGCTTTGCCGAGCGCCGCAGGCAGCAGGCCGGTAAGGGCATGTTCCGGGTATTTCAACAGCCAGGTGCGGGCGTTTTCGCGTAGCGTTTTGAGTTTGTTGAAGGCACGGGCGACGGCAGGAGCCAGCTCACTCGCTGCGAAGTAATTCGTGATGGGCAAGGCTTCCTGCGGATAGCGTGTAATTGAGTTAACTAAACCAGGTAAACCTTTGAGTCCAAAATGTAACATGGCGTATTCGGTATCGGTATGTGGAGATAGAGTAAGGGCATTCCATGCTTTTACTGCTTTCTCCAGCCTCCAGCGGCAATGTTGTCAAAATCCCCAACTGCCAATAATGCCCGGTAGGTGAATGAAACACCTTAAATTCACTTAGTAAGGTTGAATAATCTTCATTTAGCCATGCCTCAACTACCGCTTCGGGAGCTTTAATATATGTACCAGCGATCCGTCGTTGAAAACCCATCCTTGCCAACAGGTTGGTAGTACTTTCTTCATGGCTAACCGTGATGTGTTTTGAATACCAGATATATTTCGCCAAAAGTTGATTACTGATTTCTTCTGTCAGATAACAGATTGGCTCGATGCCTAATGGCGCTAAATCCAGCACCGGAATCGGCGATTTTTTCTTTTTCGAAATCCATGGTGGGGAGACTACTATGGCTGGCAGTAGATCGGCGCTGGCATGGTTTGAGGGCTGTGTCAGTTGGTGCTGGCATGATTTCAGCACTGCAACTGCGGGTGTCGAAAGCCAGGGAATGACCTGTTCTGCCAGTGCTGCGTGTGGGAACGCAGCGCAGGCTTTCGTCATTCGATCGTGACAGCGTTTAGTATGCCCGGCTACACGTATAAGCAGTGTTAATGCGAACGGATGATTGATATGACGCAACACATCGGCGCAGTAGTCACTTGCGGCATAGGGAGCAAATCGGGGCAGGGCTGCAACACCTTGCTCCTGTAATACGGTGGCTGACCATATCGCACCACAATAGTAATCATCAAAAATGGCATATGGCTCGTGATATTTTTCTAATGAGGCAAGAATGTGCTCATCAGTCGCCACTATTTTTAACCACTCAAGCGAGGGTAATTTTTTTTGCCCCAGTAGACGCTGGGCAATTTCATGTGCAATTTCTGGTTTTTCGGGTAATAACAAAGCAATTAATGGTTGCCGCCATTCTGGAATATGTGGAATTGCGGCAATAAGTTTTTGTGCACATTTTTGCCAGAGAGACTCTTCCGCCAGTGATAAATGTTTACGTAGGCGTAATTCAAATCTGGAATATTGCTCCAAGTAGTCAGGTGCAATGCCAGACGGCAGAATAATAATGACATTATTCGCATAATCCCATTTAATATCAATCTGTTGAAGGTGTATTATTACATCAGTAGCATATTCCAGACCGCCTTCCTGGACGATCTGATCCATAACATCCTCACGCACTTTATATCTTGTGCATTTCATTTCAAGTGCCGTGAGTACAGCCATTACTGGTGATGGTAGCTGTGTTGTTTTCAGGCCGTCGATCTGACTGATCGCTTGGGCGACGGTGTTTTGCCATTCTAAAGAACAGGTGCTGAAGTCAAATGTGGCTGTTTTATTATCCCGTTGCGACACGCTACAGGCTAAGCGACGTAATTGGGTCAATTTGTCTGCTTGCTGAACAGGAACTCCGGGAAAGCGGCGATGACTTAACGTGGTGTGTACAACTTCGGGCGGAAAAACGACAGCAATATCTTTCGCCAGCCAAGGTAAAACAGCATCTGTATTTTTGTCAGCCGCACGGGTTTCTGCTACGAAAGAGGGTTGTTCCTGAATAATGGTGGATAAGTCCGCTACCTTGAGAGAGTCCGTTACCGTTTGGGAAGGTTGCAAAGAATTATCTTTCGCTTGCTCCACA
>NZ_JBQZXE010000157.1:0-6800 GCF_053555855.1 Shigella sp. SIG3 | reverse complement strand
TCTTTCTTGTTCGAAAGAAACGCAACTATAAGATTTTTATATATTTTGTTAGAGTTGATATGTTTCCTGTAACTTCTGTTTATCTGTCTCTGATATGCCCAGATTAATTCAAGCAAGATATAACAGAGATATCAATGTGATCTCTGCTACGTACTTTACGTTGAAACACCGCCCTAAATCATAGCCAGGCTATTGATTTTATGTACAATCAGAATCGTCCTGATAAAAGCGAGAACACCCCATGGCGGAACTGAACCTAAGTAACCTGACGGAAGCAGACATCATTACCAAATGCGTTATGCCAGCCATTCTCAATGCAGGCTGGGACAACACAACGCAAATCAGACAGGAGGTCAAACTCCGGGACGGTAAAGTCATCGTACGTGGTAAAGTTGCGGCACGCAGAACGGTAAAATCTGCTGACATCGTGCTGTACCACAAGCCAGGCATTCCCTTAGCCGTGATTGAAGCAAAAGCCAACAAACATGAAATTGGCAAAGGGATGCAACAGGGCATTGAATATGCGCGCCTGCTGGACGTTCCTTTTGTTTTTGCCACCAACGGTGATGGCTTTATCTTCCGCGATGCCACCGCAGCCGAAGGTGAATGCCTTGAAAAGCAAATAACGCTGGATGACTTCCCCTCCCCCGCTGAACTCTGGCAAAAATTCTGCCTCTGGAAAGGATACACACAAGCTCAGCTTCCGGTGATTACTCAGGACTATTACGACGATGGCAGCGGCAAATCGCCTCGTTATTATCAACTTCAGGCAATCAACAAAACCATTGAAGCCGTCTCCAACGGGCAAAACCGCGTTCTGCTGGTCATGGCGACCGGAACAGGGAAAACCTATACCGCATTCCAGATCATCTGGCGCCTGTGGAAATCAAAAAATAAAAAACGCATTTTGTTCCTTGCCGATCGCAACATTCTGGTCGACCAAACCAAAAATAATGATTTCCAGCCATTTGGTACGGCAATGACCAAAGTCAGCGGACGCACCATTGATCCCGCTTATGAAATTCACCTCGCGCTCTATCAGGCTATAACTGGCCCGGAGGAAGACCAAAAAGCGTTTAAACAAGTCGCACCAGATTTCTTCGATCTGATCGTGATCGACGAATGCCATCGCGGCAGCGCATCCGAAGACAGCGCCTGGCGAGAGATCCTTGATTATTTCAGTTCCGCCACCCAAATTGGCTTAACCGCCACGCCAAAAGAGACGCATGAAGTCTCCAGCACGGATTACTTCGGCGATCCGGTTTACGTCTACTCACTAAAAGAAGGGATCGAAGACGGCTTCCTCGCTCCTTATAAAGTTGTCCGTGTTGATATTGATGTCGACCTGCAAGGCTGGCGCCCAACCAAAGGGCAAACTGACTTAAACGGCGAAGTGATTGACGATCGTATCTATAACCAGAAAGATTTCGATCGCACGATGGTGATCGACGAACGCACAGAACTGGTTGCCAGAACCATTACCGACTACCTCAAGCGCACCAATCCGATGGATAAAACCATCGTCTTCTGTAACGACATCGATCATGCAGAACGTATGCGCCGCGCCCTGGTTAATCTCAACCCGCAGCAGGTGAAAAAGAACGACAAATACGTCATGAAAATCACCGGCGATGATGAAATTGGCAAAGCTCAGTTGGATAACTTCATCAACCCGAAAAAACCGTACCCGGTTATCGCGACCACTTCAGAGCTGATGACCACTGGTGTGGATGCTAAAACCTGCAAACTGGTAGTACTAGACCAGAACATCCAGTCGATGACCAAATTCAAGCAAATTATCGGTCGTGGTACACGCATCGACGAACGTTACGGCAAACTCTGGTTTACCATCCTCGACTTTAAAAAAGCCACCGAACTGTTTGCCGATGAGCGTTTCGATGGCATTCCCGAAAAAGTCATGGATACCACACCAGAGGATATCGCCGATCCAGAATCTGATTTTGAAGAGAAACTCGAAGAAATCAGCGAACATGACGACGAACAGGTAACAGGCGTTGATGAACCGCCTGCGCCACCATACCAGGTTACCGATACCGATGATGTCGGCCCATTTCCGGAAGAAGACGAGAAGAAAATCCGCAAGTTTCACGTCAACGGTGTAGCGGTGGGCGTTATTGCACAGCGCGTTCAGTATTACGACGCCGACGGTAAACTGGTTACCGAATCCTTTAAAGATTACACCCGCAAAACACTGCTCAAAGAATATGCCTCGCTGGATGACTTTACCCGCAAGTGGCAGGACGCCGATCGCAAAGAAGCGCTCATTCACGAGCTGGAGCAACAGGGGATCATCTGGGAAGTACTGGCAGAAGAAGTCGGTAAAGATCTCGACCCGTTCGACATTCTTTGCCACGTAGTGTATGGTCAGCCGCCGTTAACCCGCAAAGAGCGCGCCGAGAACGTGCACAAGCGGAACTACTTCACAAAATACTCTGAAGCAGCGCAAGCCGTGCTCGATAATCTGCTGGATAAATACGCCGATGCGGGCGTACAGGAGATCGAAAGTATTCAGGTGCTGAAACTTAAACCATTCGACAGCATGGGCACCTTACCGGAGATTATTAAAACCGGATTTGGCGACCGTAACGGGTATAATCAGGCGCTCAGCGAGCTGGAAAACGAAATCTACCAATTACCGCCCCGCTCTGCTTAACAACTCTCTTTTGCGCCTTCTGCAACCATCATGTTGCAGAAGGCCTTGTTTTTCATGGAATACAACATGTCTATCAGCTCAGTAATCAAATCATTACAAGATATTATGCGCAAAGATGCCGGTGTGGACGGCGATGCGCAGCGTCTCGGTCAGCTCTCCTGGCTGCTGTTTTTGAAAATCTTCGATGCCCAGGAAGAGGCGCTGGAACTGGAGCAGGATAACTATCAATATCCGATCCCACAGCGTTATTTGTGGCGCAGTTGGGCCGCCAACGCGCAGGGCATTACCGGTGATTCCCTGCTGGAATTCGTTAATGATGATCTGTTTCCGGCGTTGAAAAACCTCACTGCGCCTATCGATAAAAACCCACGCGGCTACGTGGTGAAGCAGGCGTTCAGCGATGCCTATAACTATATGAAAAACGGTACGCTACTGCGCCAGGTGATCAACAAGCTGAACGAAATTGACTTTACCAGCGCCAGCGAACGCCATCTGTTTGGTGATATTTACGAACAGATCCTTAAAGATCTGCAATCTGCGGGCAATGCGGGCGAATTCTATACTCCACGCGCCGTCACTCGCTTTATGGTGGATCGCGTTGATCCGAAACTCGGCGAATCCATTATGGACCCGGCCTGCGGTACGGGCGGTTTTCTTGCCTGCGCGTTCGATCATGTAAAGAACAAATACGTGAAGAGCGTCGCCGATCATCAGACACTGCAACAACAGATCCACGGTGTTGAGAAAAAACAGCTTCCGCACCTGCTGGCGACCACCAATATGCTGCTGCACGGCATTGAAGTACCGGTACAAATTCGTCACGACAACACCCTGAATAAACCGCTTTCCTCCTGGGATGAGCAACTGGATGTCATTGTTACCAACCCGCCGTTTGGTGGCACGGAAGAAGACGGTATTGAGAAGAACTTTCCGGCAGAGATGCAAACCCGCGAAACGGCGGATCTGTTCCTGCAACTGATTGTGGAAGTACTGGCGAAAAACGGTCGTGCGGCGGTGGTATTGCCGGATGGCACACTATTTGGCGAAGGTGTTAAAACCAAAATCAAAAAGCTACTTACCGAAGAGTGCAACCTGCATACCATCGTGCGTTTACCGAATGGTGTGTTTAATCCCTATACCGGCATTAAAACCAACCTGTTGTTCTTTACCAAAGGTCAGCCAACCAAAGAGATTTGGTTCTATGAACATCCGTATCCGGCGGGCGTGAAAAACTACAGCAAAACCAAGCCGATGAAGTTTGAAGAGTTTCAGGCGGAGATCGACTGGTGGGGTAACGAGGCCGATGGTTTTGCCAGCCGCGTCGAGAATGAGCAAGCGTGGAAAGTCAGCATTGATGACGTGATTGCACGCAACTTCAATCTGGATATTAAAAACCCACATCAGGCGGAAACCGTCAGCCATGATCCGGACGAACTGTTAGCGCAGTATGCAAAACAGCAGGCGGAGATCCAGACGCTGCGTAATCAACTGCGCGATATTCTTGGCGCTGCGCTGTCTGGCAAGTAGGTTAACTAATGAGTGTGGAAAAGCTGATCGTTGATCATATGGAAACCTGGACCTCGGCGTTGCAAACCCGTTCCACCGCCGGGCGCGGCAGCTCCGGTAAGATTGATTTGTATGGTATTAAGAAATTGCGTGAGCTGATTCTGGAACTGGCGGTGCGCGGTAAACTGGTGCCGCAGGATCCGAATGATGAACCGGCGTCGGACCTGCTGAAGCGTATTGCGGCGGAAAAAGCAGAGCTGGTGAAGCAAGGCAAAATTAAAAAGCAAAAACCACTGCCAGAAATTAGTGAGGAAGAGAAGCCGTTTGAATTGCCGGAGGGATGGGAGTGGGTGCACCTCCCTGATATTTATTGCTCAATTTCTGAGTCATCTAGAAAAATAAAATCCTCCGAAATACTACCTGAGGGAAAATATCCTGTTATCGAGCAAAGCCAAGAATTTATTTCTGGTTATTGCAACAATGAATGTCTGTTAATAAAGTTAAATAATCCAGTTATAGTTTTTGGTGATCACACAAGGAATATTAAATTTATTGATTTTGATTTTGTTGTCGGCGCTGACGGTGTGAAAATTTTATCACCTATATTAATTTGTGAGCGTTTCTTTTTTTGGCAGTTACGATCATTTAAATTAGATGTAAGAGGATACGCGAGACATTTTAAAGTATTAAATAGCTGCTTATTTGCATTACCCCCCATTGCAGAACAAGAGCGAATAGTTGAAAAAGTTAGCTCTTTGATGTCCCTCTGCGACCAACTAGAACAGCAATCCCTGACCAGTCTGGACGCACATCAGCAACTGGTTGAAACCCTGTTGGGAACGCTTACAGACAGCCAAAACACCGCGGAACTGGCTGAAAACTGGGCGCGTATTAGCGAGCATTTCGACACCCTATTTACCACCGAAGCCAGCGTGGATGCGTTAAAACAGACCATTCTGCAACTGGCCGTAATGGGCAAACTTGTGCCGCAGGATCCGAATGACGAACCCGCCTCTGAACTGCTCAAACGTATTGCGCAGGAAAAAGCTCAATTGGTGAAAGAAGGGAAAATAAAAAAACAAAAACCACTGCCGCCAATTAGCGATGAGGAAAAACCGTTTGAACTTCCGGAAGGGTGGGAATGGTGTCGTATTGGTAATATAGTTAATATTAAATCTGAATTAGTATCACCAAAAGATTATTTAAATTTATATCAAGTAGCACCTGATATTATTGAAAAGGGCACTGGGAGAGTGATATCAAAGAGAACAGTGAAAGAATCAGGAGTCAAAGGGCCAAATAGTCGCTTTTATAAAGGACAAATTGTTTATTCTAAAATCCGCCCGTCATTATCCAAAGTTTTTTTAGCAGAGTATAATGGTCTTTGCAGTGCTGATATGTATCCATTAGACTGTTACATTAATCCAAATTACTTATTGAAATATATCCTTTCCATTCCATTTCTTATGCAAGTCAAAAAAGCAGAGAACAGAATAAAAATGCCGAAACTTAATTCTGACAGTTTTTACAATATTATTGTTGCGATTCCCCCCTATAATGAACAACAAGCAATATTTGATAAGATAAATTCTATTGAAGCAGTATGCAATGGTCTTATTTCTTATATTGGGATTTATCATAAAACCCAACTGCATCTTGCAGACGCACTCACTGACGCAGCGATAAACTAATTCCCTCGCCCTCACAAAACCAATAAAGCGGCTAAATAGCCGCTTTATTCACATCACCAAAATTTATATTTCACGCTAATTTTCATCTTATTTTCATTAATTTTTAGCTGGACTTTCCCTGTATTTACTGATGATATATCCAGGTATTTAGCACGGTGCGGATGTGCGCCAACACACTCGCACCGCTAATCACAATCACTATTTATAGAGAATAGTAATCATGACTGACACGCATTCTATTGCACAACCGTTAGAAGCAGAAGTCTCCCCGGCAAATAATCGTCAATTAACCGTGAGTTATGCGAGTCGTTACCCGGATTACAGCCGTATTCCCGCCATCACCCTGAAAGGTCAGTGGCTGGAAGCCGCCGGTTTTGCCACCGGCACGGCGGTAGATGTCAAAGTGATGGAAGGCTGTATTGTCCTCACCGCCCAACCCGCCGCCGCCGAAGAGAGCGAACTGATGCAGTCACTACGCAAGGTGTGTAAGCTGTCGGCGCGTAAACAAAGGCAGGTACAGGAATTTATTGGGGTAATTACAGGTAAACAGAAAGTCGCCTGATACATTGACCCGGTAGCGCCAGTGCTACCGGGTATTATTCGCCGCGTTATACCAACGCGCTCTCCATCTGTTTTTCAAATGCCTGACGAATTAATCCCATAATGTAAGGAAGTTGTGCGAGGTCGCTGAAACCAATTTCTACATCGCCATTACCCCAGCGCCCAACATTTGTCACATCTTTGGCAATACCTTTCGGATCGACCAGTTCATGAAACTGCATATTAAGCGACAATCGCAGTCGGCTTTTTTGCGGCACAACATCAACAAAATTCGTTTCCGCTTTAAACGCAATATATAGCTTCAATACTTCCTGCGTGATCCCTGCGTCCAGGCGCATAACTTCATCGCGAAGATGATCGAATAACAC
>NZ_JBQZXE010000156.1:0-6810 GCF_053555855.1 Shigella sp. SIG3 | reverse complement strand
TATTGAGTGAAACTAATCTGGTCTGAGGAATCATGGGATGATTATCTGTACTGGCAGGAAACAGATAAGCGAATTGTTAAAAAGATCAATGAACTTATCAAAGATACCCGCAGAACACCATTTGAAGGTAAGGGGAAACCAGAACCCCTGAAACATAATTTGTCAGGTTTCTGGTCCCGACGCATTACAGAGGAGCACCGTCTGGTATACGCGGTTACTGATGATTCACTGCTCATTGCAGCATGTCGTTATCATTATTGAACAGATTCATTCATAGAATGAATTGTCAGTTTTGATACGCTAGCGTAGCCTTATAGATCTAAGGTGTATCAGGAGATAACGGATGAAAAAGGTCGCAATTGTCGGGTTAGGGTGGTTAGGTATGCCGCTGGCGATGTCACTTTCAGCGCGAGGCTGGCAAGTCACCGGGAGTAAAACCACACAAGATGGTGTCGAAGCGGCCCGAATGAGTGGCATTGATAGCTATCTGCTTCGCATGGAGCCTGAGTTAGTTTGCGATTCTGACGATCTGGATGCCCTTATGGATGCCGATGCGCTGGTCATTACGCTTCCGGCACGTCGTAGCGGCCCCGGCGATGAGTTCTATTTACAAGCGGTACAAGAGTTAGTGGATAGCGCGCTGGCCCATCGTATTCCCCGAATTATTTTTACCAGCTCAACATCTGTCTATGGCGACGCGCAAGGCACGGTTAAAGAAACTACCCCGCGTAATCCGGTAACCAACAGTGGACGAGTATTAGAAGAACTCGAAGACTGGCTGCACAATTTACCCGGTACTTCGGTCGATATTCTGCGTCTTGCGGGCCTGGTCGGACCGGGACGTCATCCGGGACGCTTCTTTGCCGGAAAAACCGCCCCTGATGGTGAACATGGTGTTAATTTAGTCCATTTAGAAGATGTTATTGGCGCTATCACTCTGTTGTTACAGGCACCTAAAGGCGGACACATCTATAATATATGTGCGCCAGCTCACCCTGCGCGTAATGTTTTCTATCCGCAGATGGCCCGTTTACTGGGGCTGCAACCTCCGCAGTTCAGAAATAGTCTGGACAGCGGCAAAGGTAAGATTATTGATGGCAGTCGGATTTGTAATGAACTGGGATTTGAATACCAGTATCCCGATCCGCTGGTAATGCCGCTGGAGTAAACGATCACGCCAGCAGGACGCCGCATGCACTGCAAGGGGGCGTGTATGAAACCACTGCTGGATGTGTTGATGATCCTCGATGCCATAGAAAAAGAGGGCAGTTTTGCGGCGGCGTCAGCCAAACTCTACAAGACGCCGTCCGCTCTGAGTTACACCGTTCACAAGCTGGAAAGCGACCTAAATATTCAATTGCTTGATCGTAGCGGACACCGCGCTAAATTCACCCGCACCGGAAAAATGTTATTAGAGAAAGGGCGGGAAGTTCTGCATACCGTGCGAGAACTGGAAAAGCAGGCGATCAAACTGCATGAAGGCTGGGAAAACGAGCTGGTGATTGGCGTGGACGACACGTTTCCTTTTTCTCTGCTTGCGCCTCTCATTGAAGCTTTTTATCAACATCATAGCGTGACGCGCCTGAAGTTTATCAATGGCGTACTCGGTGGTTCCTGGGATGCCCTGACTCAGGGGCGAGCGGATATTATCGTTGGCGCGATGCATGAGCCACCATCTTCCAGTGAGTTTGGTTTCTCGCGGTTGGGCGATCTTGAACAAGTCTTTGCGGTCGCGCCTCATCATCCGTTAGCCCAGGAAGAAGAACCGTTAAACCGTCGTATCATTAAACGATATCGGGCGATTGTGGTGGGGGACACTGCGCAGGCAGGCGCTTCTACGGCCTCACAACTTCTCGACGAACAAGAAGCCATTACCGTTTTCGATTTTAAAACCAAACTGGAGCTGCAAATTAGCGGCCTTGGCTGCGGCTATTTACCACGGTATCTGGCGCAACGTTTTCTCGATAGTGGCGCGTTAATCGAGAAGAAAGTGGTCGCCCAAACTCTCTTTGAACCTGTCTGGATTGGCTGGAATGAACAGACCGCAGGGCTTGCCAGCGGCTGGTGGCGAGATGAAATTTTAGCAAATAGTGCGATCGCCGGTGTTTATGCAAAATCTGATGACGGAAAATCAGCCATTTAAAGAAAAATTATTATGACAAGCCTCTCATTCTCTTGTCATTTCCCCCCCATTTAGGCACAATGCGCCGCTGTCAAAAAATGACTAAAAACCGACGTTTAATTAGCGTCGGTTATTTTTTGCTTCAAACCAATCATTCATACCAAGAGGCCGGGCTTCGTACCGGATAGATATTTACTAAAAATCGACAGTTGTTGTCGCTGAGGAATCCAAAAAAATGGGGCAAATTTTTTGCTTACGCGACGGTTATCACCGTAAAGGAGAATAACCATGTCGCATAACGTTACTCCAAACACCTCTCGCGTGGAATTGCGTAAAACGCTTACGTTAGTTCCGGTTGTAATGATGGGTCTAGCCTATATGCAGCCGATGACGCTGTTTGATACATTTGGTATCGTTTCAGGCCTCACGGATGGTCATGTGCCGACAGCCTATGCGTTCGCATTGATTGCGATCCTGTTTACGGCTCTGAGCTACGGGAAGCTGGTTCGCCGCTATCCTTCTGCTGGCTCTGCATACACTTACGCCCAGAAATCCATTAGCCCGACTGTCGGCTTTATGGTGGGTTGGTCTTCTCTGCTCGACTATCTGTTCGCGCCGATGATCAACATTCTGCTGGCGAAAATCTATTTTGAAGCTCTGGTGCCTTCCATTCCATCGTGGATGTTTGTGGTGGCGCTGGTGGCCTTTATGACCGCCTTTAACCTGCGTAGTCTGAAATCCGTAGCGAACTTCAACACTGTAATCGTCGTGTTGCAGGTAGTGCTGATCGCGGTGATTCTGGGCATGGTTGTTTATGGCGTATTTGAAGGTGAAGGCGCTGGTACGCTGGCGAGCACGCGTCCGTTCTGGTCTGGCGATGCGCATGTTATCCCGATGATTACCGGGGCGACAATCCTGTGCTTCTCCTTTACCGGCTTTGACGGCATCAGCAATCTGTCGGAAGAAACCAAAGATGCAGAGCGCGTGATCCCGCGTGCGATTTTCCTGACCGCGCTGATTGGCGGCATGATCTTCATCTTTGCAACTTACTTCCTGCAGCTGTACTTCCCGGATATCTCTCGCTTTAAAGATCCGGATGCGTCACAGCCTGAAATCATGCTGTACGTTGCGGGTAAAGCGTTCCAGGTTGGCGCGCTGATCTTCTCCACCATTACCGTACTGGCGTCCGGTATGGCGGCGCACGCAGGCGTAGCGCGTCTGATGTACGTAATGGGTCGTGACGGCGTGTTCCCGAAAAGCTTCTTCGGTTATGTACACCCGAAATGGCGTACTCCGGCGATGAACATCATCCTGGTTGGCGCGATTGCCCTGCTGGCAATCAACTTCGACCTGGTAATGGCAACGGCGCTGATTAACTTTGGTGCGCTGGTGGCGTTCACCTTTGTTAACCTGTCGGTCATCTCGCAGTTCTGGATCCGTGAGAAGCGTAACAAGACGCTGAAAGATCACTTCCAGTATCTGTTCCTGCCGATGTGTGGTGCGCTGACCGTTGGTGCGCTGTGGGTTAACCTGGAAGAAAGCTCAATGGTTCTGGGTCTGATCTGGGCTGCTATCGGTCTGATTTACCTGGCTTGCGTCACCAAGAGCTTCCGTAATCCGGTTCCGCAGTACGAAGACGTAGCATAATCATCTTTTCTAATAATAAACCGGAGTCGAATGAACATTTGGCTCCGGTTTTTTTATTCTTTTTTATCGAAATCCTCATTAATAACCATTTGTTCTAATTTAGAGAATTTGGTTATTGGTCTGCATTCCACCAGTCATGAAAAATTTCCCCATTAACATTCATCTGGTTAATTAATTTATGTTTTCAATGATATTAAGCGGGCTAATTTGTGGTGCTCTGCTGGGATTTGTCATGCAGCGTGGGCGTTTTTGCCTGACTGGTGGTTTTCGCGATATGTATATCGCGAAAAATAATCGCATGTTTTACGCCTTGCTGATTGCAATTTCGGCACAAAGCGTGGGGGTTTTTGCGTTAATTCTGGCGGGCCTACTGACTTACGAAGCCGGGGCGTTCCCGTGGCTTGGTACTGTTATAGGTGGGTATCTTTTCGGGCTGGGAATTGTTCTGGCGGGTGGATGTGCCACCGGGACCTGGTATCGCGCGGGTGAGGGATTGATCGGCAGTTGGATCGCGCTTTTCACTTATATGGTGATGAGTGCGGTGATGCGTTCTCCACACGCCAGTGGTTTAAATCAAACCTTGCAGCACTACACTACTGAACATAACTCTATTGCTGAGACTTTTAATTTGTCTGTGTGGCCGTTGGTTACCGTTTTGCTGGTGATAACGCTCTGGGTGGTGATGAAAGAGTTGAAGAAGCCAAAACTCAAAGTCGCGACCTTACCGCCGCGCCGAACCGGGATCGCTCATATTCTGTTTGAAAAACGCTGGCATCCCTTTGTCACTGCTGTACTCATCGGTTTGATTGCGCTTTTAGCCTGGCCCCTGAGTGAAGCAACCGGACGCATGTTTGGGTTAGGAGTCACTTCCCCAACGGCCAATATTCTGCAATTTCTGGTCGCGGGTGACGTGAAATACATTAACTGGGGCGTTTTCCTGGTGTTAGGGATCTTCGTGGGGGCATTTATTGCAGCCAAAGCGAGCCGTGAGTTCCGCGTTCGCGCAGCTGATGCACAAACAACATTACGTAGCGGGTTAGGTGGTGTACTGATGGGCTTCGGTGCCAGTATTGCAGGTGGTTGCTCTATCGGTAATGGACTGGTTATGACTGCAATGATGACCTGGCAGGGCTGGATTGGCCTTGTATTTATGATTCTCGGAGTCTGGACTGCGTCCTGGCTTGTGTATGTTCGACCGCAGCGTAAGGCGCGACTGGCAACTGCTGCGGCAAATTAAGTAAGGTGTAAAGATGGCGATTAAAAAGCTGGATGTGGTGACGCAGGTCTGTCCGTTTCCACTCATAGAAGCAAAAGCAGCACTGGCAGAAATGGCCAGCGGCGATGAGTTGGTAATTGAGTTTGATTGTACCCAGGCAACTGAAGCAATCCCACAGTGGGCGGCAGAAGAAGGACATGCCATCACCGATTATCAGCAGATTGGCGATGCAGCGTGGAGCATCACCGTTCAAAAAGCCTGACTCAACATTGTCCTCCGCCGTACCAGCGGCGGCGGCTTCAAATTAGACGATCTCTTCCGCGTACTGCCAAAGTGCTTTTAACAGCGCCACTTTCTCTTTGTCATCGGCATATTGTTGTACCAGCATCTGCAATTCATCAGCATAACCCTGCAAAAACTCTGGCGTGAAGACCTGGTGGCGGTGCTCCTGCCAGCGTTGCTGCTCGGCATAATCCAGCGTCCCCGGGAAGTTGCGTGCCCGATAATTGAACAACAACTTTTCAATTCGTTTATCAACAAAAGTGATATCCAGTGCCGGTAAATTACGCGGCTCGGTTTCCAGCACAATTTTCATTGCTGCACGATCGGCGTCACTGAAAAAGCCATTATAAAGCTGTGCATCCACATTATCTGAAGGTGTAAACGGTTCGGCTTCCGCGAATATCGCTACCACTTTTTCACGCACTTGCGGATTTTCACGCAGAATTTTTAGGTTATCGAGGCAATGCTGACGATTAATTCCCAGTCGGTCGGCATCTTCCGGGCGTAGCGTATTCGCCTGGGCCAGTACCGGACATTTATTGATATGCACCAGCTTAACCGGAACGGCGGCGTTATCGCCAAGATCGGCTTTTGCGGTATATAAACGCTCGCGCAATGTGTCGATATCCAGCTCCAGTAATGGCGAAATGTCTCCTGCCAAATCCGCCATAATTACGGCATTGCGATTTTCAGGATGCCACGCCAGCGGTGCCACCCAGCTGGTATTGCCACGCCATGCCCCAAACATTCCGGAAACGTGAGCCAGGGGTTTCATCTGCGGAACATCAATCAACGCCATCAGTTTGTGTTTATTACGATGGGTAAAGAGATAATCAAACAGGCGTGGCTGACGCGTTTTTACCAGTTTCGCCATCGCAATAGTGGCGTACACATCAGCCATCGCATCGTGGGCGTTGCTATGTTCAATACCATTCGCTTTGGTTAAATGCTCAAGGCGAAAGCTCGGTAGACCGTCATCATTTTCAGGCCAGTTTATTCCTTCCGGGCGCAGGGCATAACAGGCACGCATAACATCCAGTAAATCCCAGCGCGAGTTATCATGCTGCCAGCTCCAGGCGTAAGGATCGTAGAAATTACGATAAAAAACGTTGCGTGTGACTTCGTCGTCGAAACGCACATTGTTGTAGCCCAGAATACAGGTCTTCGGTACGGTAAAAAGCGAGTGAATACGGGCGGCAAACGCGGCTTCGTTTTCTCCTTTCGCCCGTGCCTCCTGCGGGGTAATACCGGTAATTAATACTGCTCCAGGCCGGGGTAAATAGTCATCCGCGGGCTTGCAGTAAAAGACTTCGGGTTCGCCGATGACATTGAGTTCGTCATCGGTGCGAATGGCTGCGAACTGTGCAGGGCGATCTAACGCGGGGTGCGTGCCAAAGGTTTCGTAATCGTGAAAGAGGAAGGTAGGTTGTTTATCTGTGTCTGTCATTGTCTAGCATTGTCCACTGTAGTTAATTAACTGTCTGTTATAACTCGAAAAGCAACCCTTTTTTCACCTGAGTATGTCTACGAACGTCAAATATAG
>NZ_JBQZXE010000155.1:0-7295 GCF_053555855.1 Shigella sp. SIG3 | reverse complement strand
TCATTGAGAAAACTGATGCTACTGTGTCAACGATCCGTTATCAGTGCAGGAAAATGCCTGTTAGCGTAAAAGCAAAACACAAATCTATCCATGCAAGCATTCACCGCCGGTTTACTGGCGGTTTTTTTTCGCCGTCATAAAAATCAGGCCCCTTGTACACAACTGTAACAAGGGGCCGGTTAGGTGAGGGATTATCTCCGTTCATTAGTCATCCCATTTGTGGCTGAAATACGCGGCCAGAAAACCAGAAAATAAAATTATTCCCAGTACGGCCATAAAAACATTCATATTACCCAGCATTATTTGCCTCCGTTTATGGTGTGGTGTGTTTCCTCGCTTACCTTAATTTTCATCTCAATGAGAAAGATATTAGCAGAGATAACCTAAACGAAGGCTGAATTAAATTTTTATTGTGTTCGACTTAAATCAACAAAGCGCGGGCTGCCCCCACGGTCTTGCACGAATCCCTTTTAACATCAGCACCCACGCAGCAATGATCACCAACGCTAAGATGACAAACAGCGAGGAAGGCGGCAGGCTGGTTAGCACTACGCCACTCACTAATGGGTTAATCGCGGCACCAAGCCAGCCTAAAGACTGGGCGGAAAAATAGCTGGCTTTCATTCCTGGCGGCGCAATATGGTCAATCAACATATACTCGCCCGGCGCATAAATGATTTCACCGACAGTAAATACCGCAGCTGACATACCCCACAATAGCAGGTTGTTGCCGGAAAAAATAAAACCGACCAGTCCGATGACGAAACAGAGGGTGCCTGCTGTCATCAGCGCGCGGATGTTAGCTGGGTTAAGTCGGCGGCCCACGGAATATTGCAACGTAACCACCATGGCAGCATTCACCGGAAGAACAACCGCGACCACCTTTTCGGCAAAATCCCCATCAGCAATCACCATCACATATTGTGAAATGCATGAAGCAAATGCGCCGCTTACAAAAGAAGCCAGAAAACCAGAGCAGGTAAACCACAACAGTGCTTTATCTTGTAATAAAACTTTCGGCGACCAGACACTGCCTGTTTCCGTGGCGATGATTTTCTCGCTGCGCTTTACCCATATTTGAATGAAAAGCATGGGAAACGCGGAACAGATAGCTGCCAGCCAAAAGGGCAGATTGATGCTCTGCATCACCAACAGCGTGCCGAGCGGCGGACCGATGGTCCAGCCAATGTTTAGCATGGTGTAGTTGATTGAGAAGATTTTCGTTTTGCTGGTGGACGAAAGATTGTCGGCAAACCAGGCTTTCAGCACGGTAGCAAAAACAGAATAGGCGCAGTTAATGAGGGCAAAAAAGAGCACAACCAGCGTCACGTTATTCACTAAAGGAATGGCAATAAAACCGCTGGCGAAGGCGGTAATTGCCAGTAACATATAGCGTTTCTTGTCGAACTTATCCGCCAGGATACCAAAACCGAGGCTAAAAACGACGCCAATAGTGAGCGCAATTGTCATCGCATAACCGATTAGATCGACACTCAGGCTGTACTGGCGACTCAAGTAAATGGTCATAAATGGCAGCGTAGCCATGCTATTTCTTTACATCTCTAAAATAAAACATAACGAAACGCACTGCCGGACAGACAAATGAACTTATCCCTACGACGCTCTACCAGCGCCCTTCTTGCCTCGTCGTTGTTATTAACCATCGGACGCATGGCAAAAATCCGAAGTATAGCGACTTATTTGCGCATTAATGCCGTCGTAACCGGCGACTAACGAATCAACTGTTAAAGAAAAGTAAATTCAGCTAAGTTGATTGCTTACAAAAGATGAAATTCAGAGGCGGTAGAATGTCGCGAAAAGATGGGGTGTTGGCGCTACTGGTAGTGGTCGTATGGGGGCTAAATTTTGTGGTCATCAAAGTGGGGCTTCATAACATGCCACCGCTGATGCTGGCCGGTTTGCGCTTTATGCTGGTCGCTTTTCCGGCCATCTTTTTTGTTGCACGACCGAAAGTACCACTGAATTTGCTCTTGGGGTATGGATTAACCATCAGTTTTGCGCAGTTTGCCTTTCTGTTCTGCGCCATTAACTTTGGTATGCCTGCTGGACTGGCTTCGCTGGTGTTACAGGCACAGGCGTTTTTTACTATCGTGCTTGGCGCGTTTACTTTCGGGGAGCGACTGCATGGCAAACAATTGGCGGGGATCGCCTTAGCGATTTTTGGCGTACTGGTGTTAATCGAAGATAGTCTGAACGGTCAGCATGTGGCGATGCTCGGCTTTATGTTGACCCTGGCTGCAGCATTTAGTTGGGCGTGTGGCAACATCTTCAATAAAAAGATCATGTCGCACTCAACGCGTCCGGCGGTGATGTCGCTGGTAATCTGGAGCGCTTTAATCCCAATCATTCCCTTCTTTGTTGCCTCGCTGATTCTCGATGGTTCCGCATCCATGATTCACAGTCTGGTTACTATTGATATGACCACCATCTTGTCGCTGATGTATCTGGCGTTTGTGGCGACAATTGTTGGTTATGGGATCTGGGGGACGTTACTGGGACGCTATGAAACCTGGCGGGTTGCACCGTTATCGTTACTGGTGCCCGTAGTCGGACTGGCAAGTGCGGCACTATTGTTGGATGAACGCTTAACGGGTCTGCAATTTTTAGGTGCGGTGCTCATTATGACCGGGCTGTATATCAATGTATTTGGCTTGCGGTGGCGTAAAGCGGTAAAGGTGGGAAGTTAATAAGCCCCGAGATGTCGGGGCCAGAACAAACTACATAGCGTGTTGATTATAATAGGGCACGCCGAGCGCATCCGACTTATCACTGCCAGTACCCATGTGATTTAAATCAAACGGTGGTTGTTCCTGCGATGGGGGAACAACCACGACATTGGCACAAGAAGTAACAACTGGCTGCGTGGTTTGTTCCGCAACGCCCTGCGCGGAAAAGAGAATAAGCGCAGCTGCTATTGCGGATGAAAGTGGTTTCATGATTGCCTCAGTGACGTTGTCACGTTATCAACTAGCTGTTGTAATGATTTAATGGATGTAAAAAGCGCGATTCGCCCTGCATATTGGTCATCCGGTATTTATGCGGCGGAACATCAAAGTAATTTTTGAAGGTTCGGGTCAGAGTTTGTTGCGACTCGAAGCCATATCGTTCTGCCAGATAGAGTATCGGCTCGTTACTTTCCTTCAGCTTTTGCGCGATTTCCGTCATCTTACGGCTGCGGATGTATTGGCCTAATGAATGACCGGTTTCTTTTTTAAACATCCGTTGCAGGTGCCATTTGGAGTAACCCGAACGCTCATTTGGAGTAACCCGAACGCTCTGACACTTTCTCCAGTGACAGTGGCGATTCCAGGTTGTCCTCGATCCAGTCCAAAATGCTATGAATGGTAATAGCGTCAGTATTGCGTCTGGACATCGTCATACCTCTTTTTTGTTTACGGCAGGACTTTCTTAAGCAAATGCTCAAGTGTTGCAACTTCGTCCGCCGTCAGGTTTTTTGTTAATTCTTGATGCAGGTCCTGGCCAACTAATTGATGGCATTGTTCGCATATTGCCGCGCCGCTGGTGGTAAGTTTTACCAGTACGCCGCGCTTATCATTCGGGTTCGGCAACCTTTCAACCCAGCCTTTACAGACCAGGCGATCCAGCATACGGGTCAGTGCTCCCAGGTCGACCGACAACACTTTTTTCAGTTCAACCGGAGTAATACACGCCGCGCAGCGGATAGAGCAGAGCACCTTAAACTGTGCCGCGGTAATATCCAGCGGAGACAGATACTCGTTAAGCAGACGATCTTTCTTCTGATTAACCATATGGATTAAGCGACCCAATGGAATAATTTCATTGAACAGATCGCTGGTACTTTTCACATTAGTTGCCCTGGCAAGTAATTAGTTGCAGGGGATAATATTGCCTAGGCAAGTATAAGTCAAATGAATGAATTGACCGATGCCACGTTTTGCTAAATCGGTTCAAGTTTTGGTCAATGCGATGCAAGGTTAGCTAAAGAGTGACACTTTATCCTTGTTTACCCCTTATACTTTTCGCTGATAACCCAGATACACAGGATAACAACCACCAATGTTAGATTTGTTTAAAGCAATTGGCCTGGGGCTGGTGGTGTTGCTGCCGTTAGCTAACCCATTAACAACTGTTGCGCTATTTCTTGGCCTGGCAGGCAACATGAACAGTGCCGAACGTAATCGTCAGTCGTTGATGGCCTCGGTGTACGTATTTGCCATCATGATGGTGGCGTATTACGCTGGGCAACTGGTGATGGATACATTTGGCATTTCGATTCCCGGTCTGCGAATTGCAGGCGGCTTAATCGTCGCGTTTATCGGTTTTCGGATGCTTTTTCCGCAACAGAAAGCGATTGATTCACCGGAGGCGAAAAGCAAGTCGGAAGAGCTGGAAGATGAACCCAGTGCCAATATTGCCTTTGTACCACTGGCAATGCCAAGTACCGCCGGTCCGGGAACCATAGCGATGATTATTAGCTCGGCGTCCACAGTGCGTCAGAGTTCAACCTTCGCTGATTGGGTACTGATGGTTGCGCCGCCGCTGATCTTTTTCCTGGTGGCGGTTATTTTGTGGGGAAGCCTACGCAGCTCCGGCGCAATTATGCGGCTGGTGGGCAAGGGTGGCATTGAAGCGATCTCCCGCCTGATGGGGTTCCTGCTGGTATGTATGGGTGTGCAGTTTATTATTAACGGCATCCTGGAAATCATTAAAACGTACCATTAAAAAAGGCCCGAATGGGCCTTTCAACTATTGCGTCTGTTCTTCGAGTGTCACTGGCCAGCGGCGAAATATAATGATTGACCATATTAACGCGGCAAAAGCAGGCACCGCGCCCACATAACCAATCATCGACATTGACCAGTGCAAACTCACCTGATTACCTACCAACGCACCCGCCCCGATTCCAATATTAAATATGCCGGAGAATAGCGCCATCGCGACGTCGGTAGCATCTGGTGCCAGCGCCAGCACTTTAACCTGCATACCAAGCCCGATGATCATCATCGCGATCCCCCAGAAAATACTCAGCACCCCGAGGTGTATTTCACTGTTCGCCGCAGGTAGCAGCAGTGCCAGACACACCAGCAACAGCGCAATCGCCGTACTTACCAACGCAGACGCATATTGATTACCCAGTTTACCGAAAATCACGCTGCCAATAATGCCCGCACCACCGAGTAATAACAGTAATGCCGTGGCAAAGTTGGCGCTGAATCCCGCAATGTTTTGCACAAAAGGCTCGATATAGCTGTATGCCGTGTAATGGGCGGTGACAACCACCACAGTTAACAAATAAATGCTCATCAATGCCGGGCGGCGGAACAATAGCGGGAGGCTTTTCAATGAACCGGAATGCTCACTAGGCAGTAAGGGAAGTAACTTAATCAGGCACAAAAGGGTAACAAGCGCCCCAATACCAATCGCGAAGAAGGTCATTCGCCAGCCGAAATACTGCCCCACAATGCGCCCGAGCGGTAAACCTAAGACCATCGCCAGTGCTGTACCGGTGGCAATTAAACTCAAGGCCTGTGCCCGCTTCCCGGCCGGAGCCATACGGATCGCCAGAGACGCCGTAATCGACCAGAAAATCGCATGTGCAAAAGCCACACCAATGCGACTGATCACCAGAACGGTAAAGCTCCACGATAAAAACGACAGTACGTGGCTGGCAATAAACACCACAAACAGGCAGATCAGTAATTTGCGCCGTTCAACCTGACTGGTCATTAACATAAAAGGCAATGACATTAGCGCTACTACCCATGCGTAAATGGTCAACATGATGCCGACCTGAGCGGTTTGCATGTGAAAACTTTGCGCAATGTCAGAGAGCAGGCCAACAGGGACAAATTCGGTGGTGTTGAAGATGAAGGCGGCGACTGCCAGCGTAACGACCCGTAGCCACGCCACTTTGCGGGAAACAGTGTTTGTTGTCATAACAGATTATCGGGTGAGTTGCGAAAAAGTGATGAAATGATCTTAAAACGGTTAATGATGTGAATACAATGCATTTGTGATCTGGATCGCGTTTTCCGTTTCTCTGACGCTGATTCTGTTCCGCGTCAGAGAGTCGGTAACATCACGGTTTAATGACGTTCAGGGAGGTCTGGCGTTTTGGCGGTTGCGGGTATAGGTGGTCTGACAGGGGAGCGAGGCCTGTTTTTCACCAGGTCTTCGTGAGTAACTTTTGGCGGCGTTTCATTTTTTACAAATAGTTTGAGGGTCCTGCGCGCCATATGTTTGATAATTTTATCATCACTTAATGATGCTGGCATCAACACGTCATTCAGATCACTTTCATTGGGATTCATAAATTGGTGATAGTGCAATAACATATTGGCGAAAAATAAAAACAAGTCCTGAAAATGAGGAGATTCTTGTTCTGCTAAAAGGGATAAGAAGCAGATGCAGACTTCGGGTTGTACATGTTTGTTAGAACCTAATGAATCCATCAGGCTTTGCAATAAATCCTCTTTTAATTCGCTGTCCGTTATGTCGAGAATGGCGGTGATCAAGTTAGGATCTTTATTGACGAACCATCTGTGAACCTCAGAGTTATTCCATAATCGGGGGAGTATGACAAAATTACCGCGAGAGATAAAATTCAGGACAAGCAAATCAAACTGGCGTAAGTAATCTGCAGCGGTATGGTGATCCGGAGGCAGGGGTTCAATATGTGGTGTATGCGCTCTTTTGATGGGGGCGCCAAGGTTGATCATTGGAAATTGTTCAATAAAATCATTCATAAACAGAAAGAGCACACGCTCGACGCCGGTCTGAAATACGCGCCCCATAGTGACAGGCTTTGGGTTGGGAGCGCAAAAAATATTAATTTCTCCATCATGGCGAAAATTATCTAAATAGGGCTTAAATTTATTACTACCTGAAATTCAATATTTTCTTTGTGTCTTCCATTCTTGACGGGATAAGTGAGTTTAAACTGAACCTTTTCATTGTATAGTGTGTCGTTACCCCGAAAAGAAGTCCTCTGAATATATGATAAGTTATCAAGGTTGTTAAATATCTTTTTTGTGGCTGAGTTGGTGTTTAAAGACGTGCGCCACTCTTCATCACATATTATGGTACTGAGTGCATCAATAAAATCCTTTAAAACTTCTTTTACTTGAGGTGCAATATTACGAGCGGGAAAATCATCAGGAAGAGATATGTAATTGCTGATGCTTACTGGCGTAACCATATTTGCCCCATATAGTCATAAGTCATCGGAACATCACTATATAGGGCATTTGAGCTGCAAGAACTATCAAAGGCAGGTGATGCGTGGCGCTGTT
>NZ_JBQZXE010000154.1:0-7300 GCF_053555855.1 Shigella sp. SIG3 | reverse complement strand
CAGCAAAAGCCCCGTTAATGTGCCATAAAACAATCAATTTGCCGTTTTTGCAACCGTAATCACACTTCCTGGTGGCATACTAAGGAGGAATAAAAAGAAAAAGGAAGATAAGTAATGCCTTTAAGCGCACAACAGTTAGCTGCACAGAAAAACCTTTCGTATGTTCTGGCTGAGAAGCTGGCGCAACGGATCTTAAAAGGTGAATATGAACCCGGCACCATTTTGCCCGGTGAGATTGAGCTGGGCGAGCAATTTGGAGTGAGTCGTACAGCGGTACGCGAAGCGGTCAAAACGTTAACGGCAAAAGGGATGGTTTTACCGCGACCGCGAATTGGTACTCGGGTCATGCCACAATCGAACTGGAATTTTCTTGATCAGGAATTGCTTACTTGGTGGATGACAGAAGAGAACTTTCATCAGGTCATCGATCACTTTCTGGTTATGCGTATCTGTCTGGAGCCGCAAGCCTGCCTACTGGCAGCAACGGTTGGCACCGCGGAACAGAAGGCGCATCTCAATACGTTAATGGCCGAAATGGCGGCATTAAAAGAGAACTTTCGCCGTGAACGCTGGATCGAAGTCGATATAGCCTGGCATGAGCATATCTATGAAATGAGCGCCAATCCGTTTTTGACCTCATTCGCCTCGCTATTCCATTCGGTTTATCACACTTACTTCACGTCAATTACCAGCGACACAGTGATAAAGCTGGATCTGCACCAGGCGATTGTCGATGCGATTATCCAAAGCGATGGCGACGCGGCATTTAAAGCTTGTCAGGCGCTGCTACGCTCACCTGATAAGTGATAACCCGATAACAGGACATTGAATGAGCGATAAAAAGAAGCGTAGTATGTCGGGTTTGCCGTGGATCGCGGCGATGGCCTTTTTCATGCAGGCACTTGATGCCACTATTCTGAATACCGCCTTACCCGCAATCGCTCATAGCCTTAATCGTTCTCCTCTCGCGATGCAATCAGCCATCATCAGTTATACGCTGACGGTGGCGATGCTTATTCCGGTAAGCGGATGGCTAGCCGATCGCTTCGGTACGCGTCGCATTTTTACCCTTGCCGTGAGTCTGTTCACGTTGGGTTCTCTGGCCTGCGCACTTTCTAATTCGCTACCACAGCTGGTTGTCTTCCGGGTTATTCAAGGGATAGGCGACGCAATGATGATGCCTGTTACTCGGCTGGCCTTACTGCGTGCTTATCCTCGTAATGAACTTCTTCCGGTATTGAATTTTGTCGCCATGCCGGGTCTGGTGGGGCCAATTTTAGGCCCCGTTCTTGGCGGCGTGCTGGTCACCTGGGCAACCTGGCACTGGATATTTTTAATTAATATCCCCATAGGTATTGCGGGCCTTCTTTACGCGCGCAAACATATGCCCAATTTCACCACCGCACGACGCAGATTCGATATCACTGGCTTTTTGCTGTTTGGCCTCAGCCTTGTTCTCTTTTCAAGCGGAATAGAGCTATTCGGGGAAAAGATTGTCGCCAGCTGGATTGCCTTGACGGTAATTGTCACCAGCATCGGGTTACTGCTTCTCTATATTCTCCATGCGCGACGTACGCCAAACCCATTAATTTCATTAGATTTATTTAAAACCCGCACTTTCTCGATCGGTATCGTAGGCAATATTGCAACCCGTCTGGGGACCGGCTGTGTACCGTTCCTTATGCCATTGATGTTACAGGTAGGATTTGGTTATCAGGCGTTTATTGCCGGCTGTATGATGGCACCGACAGCGTTAGGTTCCATTATTGCAAAATCGATGGTTACCCAAGTCTTACGTCGTCTGGGCTATCGCCATACATTAGTGGGGATCACGGTGATTATTGGGCTAATGATCGCTCAGTTCTCTTTGCAATCACCGGCAATGGCGATATGGATGCTGATCTTGCCGTTGTTTATATTAGGGATGGCTATGTCGACGCAGTTTACCGCGATGAATACCATCACACTTGCCGATCTGACCGATGACAACGCCAGCAGCGGTAACAATGTTCTGGCGGTCACGCAGCAACTGTCGATTAGTTTAGGCGTTGCTGTAAGTGCGGCCGTCCTTCGCATTTATGAAGGGATGGAAGGCACAACGACTGTCGAACAATTCCACTATACGTTTATCACGATGGGCATTATTACTGTTGCTTCAGCAGCAATGTTCATGCTTCTGAAAACAACCGATGGTAATAATTTGATCAAAAGACAGCGTAAATCTATGCCGAACCGCGTTCCATCAGAATCGGAGTAAGTTGTAATCGTTGTTGCTGAAGGGTCGGCTGGGTTATCCGATGGATGAGTACATCAATCGCCAGCTCCCCCAGTTCATCTTTCGGTTGGTGGATAGTGGTTAATGGTGGCGTCATAAAGCTTGCCAGTTCGATATCGTCATAGCCAATCACCGCGATATCCTGCGGAACCTGTAACTCTGCCTGATATAACGCCTGGTAAACGCCAACAGCCATAGCGTCATTTCCGGTAAAGACGGCCTGAGGACGCAGCGGATGTGATAACAGTTGGCGCATGGCGTCAAACCCGCCGTTAAATTCAAAATCACCAGTGACTTCATAGCCATCAGGAATGTTGAGACCCGCACGTTTCATCGCCGCCCGATAACCTTCCAACCGCAGGCGCGCCGGAGTTTTATCCAGCGGACCGGTAATACAGGCGATACGGGTATGACCTTTATCGATCAGATATTGCGTTGCTAAGTCTCCGCCCAGCAACGAGTTATCCTGAATAAGATCGCTGTCGCCATCGAACGGAGCCCAGTCCATCATCACGGTAGGCACTGTCGGATAACGTTGCATGATTTCACGCGAAGGCTGATGCGTTTCGGTACACAGTAACAGTAAGCCATCAACGCGTTTTTGCATCAGCGTTTCCAGATTGCGATTCATCCGCTGTTCATCGCCTTCGGTATTGCAAAGGACGAGACTATAACCGCGTTCGAAGCAGCTGCGTTCAACGCCACGCACCAGTTCTGAATAGAAAGGATTGGTACTGGCAGTGATCAACATGCCAATGGTATGTGTTTGATTGAGTTTGAGGCTACGCGCCAGAGCTGATGGCGCGTAATTAAGTTCTTTAATCGCCGCTTCAACTTTGGCGGTAATCGCTTCACTGACGAAGCGATCTTTATTGATAACGTGAGAAACTGTTGAGGTAGAAACGCCCGCCAAACGGGCAACATCTTTCATTGTAGCCAAGCGTCACCTCTGCCTGTCTAAAAATGCGTCGATCTCTTCACGCCACGGTACGGAAGGTTGTGCGCCTTTACGTGTTACGGCAATCGCAGCGGCAGCATGGGCAAACCGAATCGCCTCTGGCAATGGTTTTTCTTCCAGCAACGCCGTGATTAACGCGCCGTTAAAGGTATCTCCGGCAGCAATGGTATCGACAGCCTGCACCCGGAATCCAGGAACGCGCTGACCTTCACCATTCACGCTAGCCCATACACCACGACTTCCTAAAGTAATCAGTACAGTACGGATACCCTTTTCATGCAGTACCTGCGCCGCCTTCGCTGCATCTTCATCATTTTCAACACGAATACCGGTGAGCTTTTCTGCTTCCGTTTCGTTTGGCGTAATAATGTCCACCAGCGCCAGCAGTTCGTCAGGAAGTTCGCGAGCCGGAGCCGGGTTAAGCGCAACGATAGTCTTATTTTGATGGGCGATTTTCGCCGCTGCCATCACACTTTCGAGTGGTGATTCCAGCTGCATTAATAACGCTGACGCGTTGGCAATACGCTCACGTTGCGCTTCCACCAGCGATGGGGAAAGAGCAGCATTAGCGCCGGCATGAATACCGATGACATTCTCACCTTCGCCATTAACAAAAATCAGCGCCACACCTGTTGATTCGCCTTTGATCACGCTGACCGGAGTAATATCGATGTTATCAGTGGCGAGCAGCTGGCGAACGCTCTCGCCAATGCTGTCATCGCCAGTACAGGCAATAAACGCGATATTCGCACCGCTACGCCCAGCAGCCACAGCCTGATTCGCGCCTTTGCCGCCAAATGCAACCTGATAGTGGTTACCGGTTACGGTTTCGCCTGGAGTAGGAAAAGATTGAAGATTAAGAATGTGGTCAGCATTAATGCTGCCAAGAACAACGAGGCTGCCTGCGTTTTGCATATTCGGGATGTCCATAAAATGCGCCACCGTGTTAGGGTGGCGCGTGCCCTGCTTTTCTTTATATTACACGTTCATCTGTCGATGACGTATTTATGTCACCATCAGGTCATACAACCTGATTAAAACTACTGCTTAACAACCAGTTTCAGATCAACCGGATACTTAGCCTGAACTTTCTCGCCTTTCAGCACTTTATCTGCGGTTTCAACGCCTTTCGCGCCAATCTGATCGGGTAGCTGAGCGATAGTCGCTGCTAGTTTGCCATCATTCACCGCTTTTTCGCTATCCGGTGTACCGTCAAATCCGACGACCATCACATCCGATTTACCGGCAGTTTGCAGCGCGCCCAGCGCCATTTCATCATTCTGCGCGAATACAGCCTGAACATCCGGATGAGCGGTCAACAGGTTCTGCATTACGTTCAAACCTTTGGTGCGATCAAAATCTGCTGGCTGGCAAGAACATTAAACTTGTGAGCAGCAACGGCCTGCTGGAAGCCTTCGCCACGTTCACGGGCTGCGGATGTACCGGCAATGCCTTGCAGCTCGATAACTTTGGCACCTTCACCCGCTTTCTTCGCGATGTAATCACCGGCGATTTTGCCGCCCAGTACGTTATCAGATGCAATGTGGCTCACCACTTCACCTTTCGTTGCCTGGCGGTCAAGAGTGATAACCGGAATGTTCGCCTGGTTAGCCATCTTCACAGCATTACCCACTGCGTCGGAGTCGGTCGGGTTAATCAGCAGAATTTTGGTGCCGCGAACGGTTAAGTCCTGCACGTTCGCCAGCTCTTTCGCCGGGTTGTTCTGGGAGTCCAGCACCACCAGGTTATAGCCAAGTTTATCCGCCTCTTTCTGCGCGCCATCTTTCAGCGATACAAAGAACGGGTTGTTAAGCGTGGAGACCACCAGCGCGATGGTGTCTTTTGCCATCGCATTCGCACTGACGGTGGCGCTTAGCGCAACAGCGGAAACCAGGGTAGCCAGTTTTTTCATGTTCATATTCAAGATGTCCTGTAGTCGTTATTACTGCTTTTTGTTGTCTACCAGCACCGCCAGCAAAATCACCACCGCTTTGACGATCATCTGGTAATAGGAGGAAACACCTAACAAATTCAATCCATTATTAAGGAAGCCAAGAATTAATGCGCCGATCAACGTCCCAACAATGCGACCTTTTCCGCCCGCCAGACTCGTACCGCCCAGAACCACCGCAGCAATAGCATCCAGCTCATAGCCAGTCCCCGCCGTGGGTTGTGCAGAGGAGAGACGCGCCACTTCAATGATCCCGGCCAGCGATGCCAGCAGACCACAAAGAGAATAGACGATGATTTTATTGACGTTGATACCAGAAAGACGCGTTGCCGCTTCGTTGCCGCCCAGCGCGTAGATGTAACGCCCCAGACGCGTGTGATGCAGCATGTACCAGGCCGCGAGGAAGACAATCCCCATGATCCAGACTGGCGTCGGTACGCCCAGCGGACGACCAATACCAAACCAGCCAAACAGATCGGCGTTCTCAGTAAAGCCGGTATTCACTGGGCTACCGTTGGTATAAACCATGGTCACGCCGCGCAGTAAAAGCATCATAACCAGCGTAGCGATAAACGCCTGGACGCGACCTTTCGCTACAATCACCCCGGTTACCGCACCAATTGCGGCACCTAACGTGAGAGCAGCAGCGACAGCCACCAGCGCATTGACTTCAATGCCGACGATAGATGCAGCAACTGCGCCGGTTAGCGCCAACAGAGAACCTACCGACAAGTCTATGCCCGACGTCAGGATCACCAGCGTCATCCCGACCGCCATAATGGCGTTCACCGAAGTTTGCTGGAGAATATTGAATAAGTTATTGATGGTGAAAAAGTTCGGGCTTAACGTCGAGACAATCGCGATCAGCACCAGCAGAGCGATAAGCGATTTCTGCTCCATCAGCCACGCTTTCGTGAAATAACGGCGACCAGAGACAGTCTGGGTTGTCATTTTTTTACTCCTGATTCACGCGATTAAGCTTGCCCACAGCGGCAGCCATTAACACTTCCTGGGTGGCCTGCTCACGAGTAAATTCCCCGCAGAGATGCCCTTCATGCATGACGATGATGCGATCGCTCATGCCTAATACTTCTGGCATCTCCGATGACACCAGAATGATACTCAAGCCATCGGCTTTGAACTGGTTAATCAGTTGATAGATCTCTTTTTTCGCGCCGACATCTACGCCACGGGTAGGCTCATCAAGGATCAATACTTTGGGGCGTGTCATCAGACCGCGGGCAATCGCCACTTTTTGCTGATTGCCACCGGAAAGCAGACCAATTGCCTGTTCCATCGACGGCGTTTTCACATTAAACAGACGAATGAAATCACTCACAGCCTGCTGTTCATCGGCATGCTTCAAACTGCCGCCAGCGCGGCTGAAGTAGCGCAGCGCTGTCAGCGACATGTTCTCTTTTACTGACATGCCCAGCACTAAACCGTCACGTTTACGGTCTTCGGAGATATACACAATGCCGTTTGCCAGGTCATCCTGCGGTGAACGGGTAACGACTTCATGCCCATCCAGGGTGACGTAACCGCTGGTGCGCGGCAGTGCGCCGTAGAGCACTTTCATCAGTTCGGTACGACCTGCGCCCATCAAACCAGAGACGCCAAGAATTTCGCCTTTGCGTAAAGTAAAAGAGACATCGTTAACGCCAGGTCCGCAGAGATTATCGACTTTCAGGCGGATATCTCCTGGCGCTTTGTCCAGGTGTGGATATTGATCTTCCAGCTTGCGGCCCACCATCATCTCAATCAGCGAATCTTCGGTCAGTGATGCCACTTCGCGCTCAGCAATAAATTGCCCATCACGAAAAACGGTAACGTCATCGCAAATCTCGAAGATTTCTTTCATGCGGTGGGAGATATAGACAATACCGTGGCCTTGCGATTTCAGCTCGCGGATGACGCGGAACAGGGATTCGGTTTCGGTATCGGTCAGCGCATCGGTCGGTTCATCCATAATGATGACTTTCGACTCAAAGCTCAGCACTTTGGCGATTTCAACCATTTGCTGGTCACCGATGGAAAGATCGCCCACTAACTTGTCGCTTTTAAAGCGCAGGTTAAGTTTAGCCAGCAATTTATCCGCTTCGACATACATAATGCC
>NZ_JBQZXE010000153.1:0-7465 GCF_053555855.1 Shigella sp. SIG3 | reverse complement strand
ATGTCGAAGAGTTATTTGTTAAACAAAATAGTCACCCCAAAGTGATCAATGTCATGAAAATAAGGTGAAAAATGATAATGCCGACTTATTTATCATTTATATATTGTCGCTGTTTATCTATTTAAATTTTTTGTGCTTTTGTTTTTGTCTTTACCCTCCGTTTTGGTAATCTGAGCTCATAGGTTATTTGACCAGGAATGTTTGTTAATCCAATGAATGGATGGTTAATCTATGAAACTGAAAAAACTCCCCGGGTTTAGTTTGGGACTTATTGCTCTGGCGGTGGGTAATGCATATGCTGAACAGTTTATTCAGCACGATGAATATAAACATGCTGTGGCAATAAAAGATGGAAAAGTAAAAGATATTGATAATGCGCTAGTTATAACAACGGGTAATGGAAGTTACGGGTATCCGTTGCAGGAGAGGGTAGTAAGTTAACCATTAACAATGGCGTCATTGTAACAACGGGCGGTTTATATCCTTCTGACAATAGTCCTCTAAGCCCAGCATTAACAGCTAGCGCAATCGTAAGTGAATTTGGCGGTGCTGTTATTTTGCAGGGTAAAAACACGATTGTCACAACGGGGGATTACTCAATTGGTTTGCTAAGTCAAACGAGTGGAAACCTGAATACTGACACCATAATAAGAGTCAACTCTGACGGTTCGGTTACCCCCTCTTTTTCTGACGGAGATGATACATTTATTGTTACTGCGGGTAATCACGCAGTCGGCGTTCTTGCGTGTGCATCTCCCGGAAGCGCGCGTGCGTGTGTATCTTCTCTTGATGAAGAAAGTACTGCCGATACAGGAAGTAATGAAAATAATGCCATAGCAAAACTGGATATGGCAAAAGGGGAGATCACAACCCACGGAACAGAAAGTTATGCCGCGTACGCTAATGGCACTGTCGTCAAGGCTGGTGACACGCTTGATTATACCAATGCCAGCGTTACATTAACCGATGTTGATATCACCACGCATGGGGACAATGCTCATGCCATCGCTGCCCGCCAGGGGACAGTTTCATTTAACCAGGGAGAAATTTATACAACGGGTCCTGACGCCGCGATTGCTAAAATTTATAATGGCGGCACGGTGACGCTGAAAAATACATCTGCAGTCGCGCATCAGGGGTCTGGAATTGTGCTGGAGTCTTCCATAAATAGTCAGGAAGCAACGGTAGATATTTTATCTGGTAGCTCACTACGGTCAGCAAATGAAATCCTCTACCATAAAAATGAGACGAGTAACGTGACCATTACGGATAGTGAGGTATCATCGGCTGCAGATGTTTTTATCAATAATATTAAAGGTCATTTGACCGTCGATGCAACTAATTCAAAAATAACGGGTTCAGCTAATATTTCAACAGATGATAACACTCATACCTATCTGTCGCTTTCAGATAATAGTACCTGGGATATTAAAGCTGACTCAACGGTGAGCAACCTCACGGTTGATAATAGTACGGTCTATATTTCCCGGGCAGATGGACGGGATGTCGAACCAACAAGATTAACAATAACTGAAAATTACGTTGGTAATAATGGCGTATTGTATCTCAGAACTGAATTGGATGATGATAATTCAGCTACGGATAAAGTCGTTATTAATGGAAATACCTCTGGAACAACCCGAGTTAAAGTTACCAATGCAGGAGGCAGCGGAGCTTACACGTTAAATGGGATAGAGATTATCAGCGTTGAGGGGGAATCAAATGGGGAATTTATTAAGGATTCGAGGATTTTCGCCGGTGCCTACGAATATTCATTAACCCGAGGTAATACCGAAGCGACCAATAAAAACTGGTATCTGACTAACTTCCAGGCAACGAGCGGCGGTGAAACAAACTCCGGAGGAAGTTCAGCGCCTACTGTTGCGCCTATCCCCGTCCTGCGCCCCGAAGCTGGAAGTTACGTCGCCAACCTGGCAGCCGCTAACACTCTTTTTGTTATGCGTCTGAACGACCGTGCGGGTGAAACGCGCTACATCGATCCTGTAACTGAACAGGAGCGTTCAAGCCGACTTTGGCTACGTCAAATTGGCGGGCATAATGCCTGGCGTGACAGCAACGGACAGTTGAGAACGACCTCGCATCGCTACGTCTCGCAGTTAGGGGGCGATCTGTTAACCGGTGGTTTTACCGATAGTGACAGTTGGCGTTTGGGAGTGATGGCTGGTTATGCCCGCGACTACAACTTAACTCATTCCAGCGTGTCGGATTATCGTTCGAAAGGGAGTGTCAGAGGCTATAGCGCAGGGCTGTATGCCACTTGGTTTGCCGATGACATCAGTAAAAAAGGCGCATACATTGACTCCTGGGCGCAATATAGCTGGTTTAAAAACTCCGTGAAAGGGGATGAATTAGCCTATGAATCCTATAGCGCGAAAGGTGCAACCGTCTCGCTGGAAGCGGGTTACGGTTTTGCCCTGAATAAATCCTTTGGTCTGGAAGCGGCGAAATATACGTGGATCTTCCAGCCACAGGCACAGGCTATCTGGATGGGCGTCGATCATAATGCGCACACGGAAGCCAATGGCTCACGTATTGAGAATGACGCAAATAACAACATCCAGACCCGACTCGGCTTCCGCACCTTTATTCGTACTCAGGAGAAAAACAGCGGTCCGCACGGTGACGACTTTGAACCTTTTGTTGAAATGAACTGGATCCATAACAGTAAAGATTTTGCTGTCTCAATGAACGGTGTGAAAGTCGAACAAGATGGGGTGAGTAATTTGGGGGAAATTAAACTTGGCGTAAATGGCAACCTGAATCCAGCGGCCAGCGTCTGGGGGAATGTGGGCGTGCAGCTGGGCGATAATGGCTACAATGACACCGCAGTGATGGTGGGCCTGAAATATAAGTTCTGATCCCGCCGTTAGCTAAAAAACCGCGTCGTATTCATCGACGCGGTACATATGAAATATTATTTTTTGCCGATAGCACGCATGGTGTCATCAATTGCCGTGATCAACAGCATTTGCGGGTCTTTAGCGCAAACCTGATTCAGTTTTTCTACCACTTTGGCGCTCAGTTCCGGAGATTGCTCAATTTTTAAATCACGGCTGGCAACGCTGGCATTACCCATTACCGCAACAATTTCTGCAACCTGTGCGCTGTCAGTTTTTGCCATTTCGTTGGCTTCTGCGCAAGTAATATAGGTTTCTGACGGCAAACCGTTTTTAATATTGTAGTCCTGCGCCCAGGTCATTGGTGCGAAAACAAACAGGCCCGCCAGTAAAGCAAATTTTTTCATCATCATTCCTTATTTCATTTTACCCAGAATTGCACCACCCGTACCGCCAATCACGGCACCTTTAATCGCCCCTTCGAGGCCATTGCCGGTCAGAACGCCAGTGACAGCACCAACGGCGGCACCCACTTTTGCACCTTTACGCGCATTTTTACCGTCGCGGCCTTTTTCTGTTACTGCACCAACACCAGCGCCAACAGCTGCACCTTTCAGTACGCCATTAACACCATTGCCAGTAAGTAAACCAACGCCTGCGCCTAGCAATGCACCTTTCGTGGTGCGGTTCATATCCGCCATCGCTGGCGTGGAGCAGAACAATGCTGAGATAAGCCCGAAGGCAAGTATTTTTTTCTTCAACTTAGATGTCCGGTATTAAGTAAGTTGCACACACAATAATTTCGTCTTCAATTAAGATCTGCTTAACTAAAGAACGCTCGCTATTATTCAGATAATTCAAAATGAGCGTGGCTGTGATGATAGGAATTATGTTTTTTACGTGAATGAGAATAATCTTAAATGAGGAATAACTCATTGATTGACAATATTTTTATTCAAGAAGTGTCATTGACTGTTAACGCAATGTTGTAAAGGTAAGATAATCTGATTTATCAATATTATTGTGTGATTTTTATGTGAGCAGAAGATATTCATCAGCAACGATTACATTAGTCATTTTATTTTGCCGACGGCCTCATTGTCTAAAGATAAGCGTACGACAGTATTATCTGAAAAGAGTGATTTTTTATCCAACTACACTTCAGCGCACTGCGTGTAAAAAATGCCTCTTTCTTATGCGGGATATCATCATTTCATCATGATGTCTTTGGTGAGCGGTGAACACAATACACCTGCGCTGTCTCTTCAGGATGAATCCCCTGGTCTGGTGCCTGCGGGCTGATGTTGCAGCAGAGCTTAGGTCACTTAGACGCTACTATCATTTATCCAATGGCATGGAATCGAAATCAGTCGATACCCGCAGTATATATCGTGAACTGGGTGCAACGCTGAGTTACAACATGCGTCTGGGGAACGGTATGGAAATTGAACCCTGCCTGAAGGCGGCTGTGCGCAAAGAATTTGTCGATGATAATCGGGTGAAAGTGAATAGTGACGGTAATTTTGTCAATGATTTGTCGGGCAGACGTGGAATATACCAGGCAGGTATTAAAGCCTCATTCAGCAGTACGTTAAGCGGGCATTTCGGGGTGGGGTATAGCCATGGTGCCGGTGTGGAGTCCCCGTGGAACGCGGTGGCTGGTGTGAACTGGTCGTTCTGACCATCAACGATTAAACTGCGCTTCGGCGCAGTTTTCGTTTACAGGATGTTGAAAGAGAAAATTCTGGGGCAAAAAAAGCCCGCCAGTTACGGCGGGAAACCTCATCCTATGGGAGAACAATGAATAATGAAATTGCGGGGTTATCATCTCCCAGCATATCCACACTAACAACATGGTTATTTACTCAACCAGGCATAAACATTTTGTTCTGTGCGTGGGAACAGCCTTAAGGTGTAAAGGGGGAGGTGGAAATAGCAATGAGGAGTATCAGCAAGAATACTCGCCGCTTTACCACAACGTGGATGAGAGGGATGAAAAACTCAAGGCAGAAATGACTCTGCCTTGAAGATAAATGCGTTTTTACAGCGGGCTTATTTCAGCTCTTCTGCTTCCGGTAAGGTCACGTTCAGCTCAAGAATAGAAATATCGCCATCTTTTTGCTCAAGCTGTACGGTTACCATCTCAGGATCAATTTGTACGTATTTACAAATGACCTCAAGAATATCTTTACGCAACTGCGGCAGATAATGCGGTTCTGCATCGCTGCGACGGCGTTCAGCAACAATAATCTGCAGCCGTTCTTTTGCAATGTTGGCTGTGTTCTTCTTCCGCGAGAGAAAGAAATCGAGTAATGCCATAACTTATCCTCCGAACAAGCGTTTGAGGAAGCCTTTCTTCTCTTCTTCAATGAAGCGGAAAGGACGTTCTTCTCCCAACAGACGTTCTACGGTATCTGCGTAGGCTTTACCCGCATCGGCGTTAATGTCGAGAATGACCGGTTCACCCTGGTTAGAGGCGCGCAATACTGATTGATCCTCTGGGATCACGCCGACGAGTTTGATGCGCAGGATCTCCAGCACATCTTCCATGCTCAGCATGTCACCTCTGCTTACGCGGCCTGGGTTATAGCGCGTTAACAGCAGGTGCTCTTTAATAGGCTCTTCGCCATTTTCTGCGCGGCGTGATTTTGACGCCAGAATGCCTAAAATACGGTCAGAGTCGCGTACTGAGGAGACTTCCGGGTTGGTGGTAATAATGGCTTCGTCTGCAAAATAGAGTGCCATTAACGCACCGGTTTCAATCCCTGCCGGGGAGTCACAAACGATAAATTCAAAATCCATCGCTTTCAGATCATCAAGAACTTTGGCGACCCCTTCACGGGTGAGGGCATCTTTATCGCGTGTTTGCGATGCCGGAAGAATATAGAGATTTTCAGTACGCTTATCTTTAATTAACGCCTGATTTAGCGTTGCATCGCCCTGAATGACGTTGACGAAATCGTAAACGACCCGGCGTTCGCAACCCATAATCAGGTCGAGATTACGCAGGCCGATATCAAAATCTATCACGACAGTTTTCTTTCCCTTCTGGGCCAAACCAGTGGCGATGGCCGCGCTGGAGGTTGTCTTACCAACACCCCCTTTACCCGAAGTAACAACAATAATGCGTGCCATAGAAATTCCTTGTTAAAAAGGGATCAATTTAACGGTTGAACGGTCAAAGCGTTTTCGACTAACTGCAGTCGCCCCGCTTTGCCATAAAATTCTGCTGGGATTTGATCACTCAGCCAGTATTCACCTGCGATGGACACCAATTCCGCCATCAGGTTCGTACAAAATATTTGCGTTTCCCGGTCACCACTTGCCCCTGCCAGCGCACGACCGCGCATCATGCCATAGACATGAATGTTCCCATCGGCAATCAATTCGGCCCCAGCGCTAACGTGGCTTGTAACAATCAGATCACATTGTGGAGCATAAATACGCTGACCGGAACGCACCGGGGTATCTATTAAACGCGTTTTTGTGACCGGCATTGTATTTTGCGCTGGAGCCTGCGGTGCGGGAGCTGGACGTGGCGCTTTTTCTTTTCCTTCCGTCAGGATAGGCAGCCCCATTTTTTCAATTTCGGCTTTAAGTTGCGCATCTTTGCAGCCACTTACGCCAATAACCCGCAAACCGGTTGCCGAAACCGCCTTATGCATCGCTGACCAGTTTACCGGGTCTTCCAGTGCACTGACGTTGAGTACAACGGGGGCATGTTTTAAAAATGTGGGGGCCTGAGCGATTTTGTCTTTCAGCGCCTGATGGATAACCTTAGGTTCTGCCTCATGCAGATGAACCACAGATAAAGTGAAGCTACTGCCTTTAAGCTCGATTGGCGTGTTTGACATCCTGGCCTTACTCAATTAGCTATTAATCATCGCCAGCGCGCGATGATGTTCCGAAGACTATAAGGCATGTTATAGTCTGGATTATATTGAGGCAAGTCACCCTCCCATTTATTCAGAGTAAAAGTCTATTCTGTGATAAATGGCGCTGATTCATAGCTTAAAAAATACCCTTGTCAATCAACCCATTGCCGTCGTACTTTTGATTCTTCTTATTTACGCTTCCTTTTTCCGCACCCTAATCGTGACAGCATCTCCAGACCTGTTTAAATATCCAGTATTGAGGCAAGTGTATTTTTTCACCACGCCAGGCTTTCTTAACTTTCCATTTTTTGCAGCATCATTAAAGAACAGATACCCGTTATCTTAATATCCGCCACAGAATTGCTCTATCATAGAAACCGCAGAAGACGTCTGATACTTCTGTCAGGTCATCGTAACTCGTCCAGGTCAGCGGTTTTGATTACGGATTGATGACGAAATGAGCATAAGTGTTGTACGGTTGGATTATCAGGATGTGCTATGAATATGATGCGTATTATTTATATCGGATTGTCAGGTGTGGGGATGATGTTCTCATCAATGGCGTCTGGACATGACGCTGGCGGACTTCAATCTCCGGCGTGCGGCGTTGTTTGCGACCCGTATATTTGTGTGAACTCAGATGGCATTTCCCCAGAGTTAACAAGGAAATATCTCGGCGAAAAAGCCGCTGAAAACTTACAATCATTTGGATTTGCCCCTATATTTCCAGAT
>NZ_JBQZXE010000152.1:0-7478 GCF_053555855.1 Shigella sp. SIG3 | reverse complement strand
GCCCGGCTTGATTCTCCATTCATTGCCTCTTCAAGGCGTTCCTTGAAACGCATTATTTCCGGGGCATAAAAATGCGCTCTGCATTTTTGCTTTCTTTTTCACCTGTCATGCTCAATCTCTCTGTTATATAAAGAATTTTACAGAATTCTTTGATTTGCATTGGTTAAAATAAAAATGTGCATAGCTCTTGAAATGCGCATTTTTCTGCGATATCGTTTTTCCCGATAGCGGTAGCCGGTATCAGTTACCGAAAACGTTAAGAGAGTAAGGATCGCAGAATGTCAGCAAAAAACCAAGACTGGCACGCAGAGCAGATAAAGGCTGCTGTTCGTATGAAGGGGAAGACACTATCTCAATTATCCAGAGAGGCAGGCTTAAAGCCTGACACTATGCGTAACGTATTTCGCTGCCATATACCACGATACGAAGCAATCATTGCTAGATATTTGGATATGGAACCAGCCCAGATTTGGCCTTCTCGGTATATGGAGAAAACATCATGTTAACCCATTGGGTAACAGCGCAAGAATGCGTAGGAATGTCATGCTTTCCTAAACATGAGGTGAGTATTCGCCGCAATCTTGAAAAGCTTGCAGCCAATCATCCAGAACTACGTCGCAAGCGTACGGGTTCAAAGGCTTTGGAATTTCATATATCAGTTCTACCAGCGGCAGCACGTGTTGAGTTGTTATTAAAATCTGAGCAAATAGAAACAAGCCAGGGGTATTTTGAAATCGCCCGCCCCACGCTGGAAGCGCACGATTACGATCGTGAGGCACTGTGGAGCAAATGGGATAAAGCCAGCGATTCCCAGCGCAGACTTGCTGAAAAATGGTTGCCTGCGGTTCAGACTGCAGACGAAATGCTTCAGCCGTTATTGGTGCGATTGTCGTGCTATTTATCTACAGGAAGATTAAAAGTTAACGCTTAAATTGCACAAAGGCTGCACACAGGCAGCCTTTGCTATTTTTTAGAGGTGACGTTACCACCATCCCAGCTCAGTGCCGAGTACGACAATAATCGCCACACCCATCATAATAATCGTTGTTTTTTTCATCTTTATGCTCCCGGGGCAGCATAGCCGCCAATAAAAAACCATGCTAAAAATACGACCGCTGTAATGAAGATTACAACCGGAAAAATAATACCGATTCGCATGTTATCACCAATCAAAAGGATGTGAATACGCCTCAGGAATGTAGCGCTGGATGCGCGACAAAAGGTGTTTTCTGTTTGTGTTTTTTCTCCTGATACATCGCAATATCGGCAGCATGCAGGGCACTGTCTGCATCGGTTGTTTCAGGATCGACTTCTACTATGCCAAGACTGGCACCGGGATAATACAAATCAACATCACCTAAGTGATATTCTCCACGTATTTGCTGTTGAATACGTTCTCGCAGCGACGAAATATCCGCATTCTCGTTGTTTAGTGAAACAACCAAAAACTCATCACCACCGAGACGACCAATAACTTCGCCATTTTGCTGGAGCGTATTAAGGCGCTCGCCAACCTGAATGAGAAACAGATCGCCACTATTATGACCAAAACGATCATTGATTAATTTGAAGTTATCCAGATCGATAAACGCGATCATTATCTTATGGTTAAGATGCCGGGCGAGGGAAAACAGCGTCGTCAGATTTTCAAAAATCGCCCGCCGATTCGGTAGCCCGGTTAACGAGTCGGTATACGATTGCGCAATCAGCGCAGCATTGGCTTCGTGCAGCTGTTCAACCAGTGCCTCTTTTTGAATATATTGTGCAATCAGTCCGGCGAATAACTGTAAAACCTGTTCCGCGCGTTCACTCCACTGGCGCTTCTCACTGCTGGCGGCGCAAAGCGTGCCATAGAATGATCCATCCGGTAAGTGAATTGGCGTGCTCAGAAATGTGGTGATGCCAAGATTGCGTGCCGCAATACAGTCGCCCCAACGGTCAGGGACTTCATCGCTGAAAAAGCAGTTTTCATCAATGGCGCGTTTGCATAACGAGTAATCCCACGAGACGGTAAAATTCTCCGGGATGTGCATTTTCTGGCTGTTACGGGCAAACATAATATGTTGCAGGCGCGCTTCGACATCCACTTTGGTCAGGTAGGTTGATTCCATATCAGTGACCATTTCCAGCATCTCCAGAAGCTGTCGGACCAGACTTTCCAGTGACTGTTCTTTGGCAAGGGATTGCGAGACGCGGGCGATAATCTGATCTGACACGGAACAACTCCAGGATACGGCGGGTAAGTGCTGATTATTTAATCTTTGCAGGCATGATAAAACATCATCAACAAAGATGAAACAAGACGTAATATGTTTTGAGTGAATGTAATAAAAATAGTGCTGCAAAACAAAACGATACCGCGATACTCTAAGCTTGGATAAATATGTGAGATCAATAAATGAAAATTATCAGTTTTGTTCTGCCTTGCTTGCTGGTCCTGGCTGGTTGTTCAACCCCTTCTCAGCCAGAAGCACCTAAACCGCCGCAGATTGGTATGGCAAATCCGGCGTCGGTCTATTGCCAGCAGAAGGGCGGGACGCTCATTCCAGTGCAGACAGCGCAAGGGGTCAGCAACAATTGCAAATTACCGGGCGGTGAAACGATTGATGAATGGGCATTGTGGCGACGGGACCATCCGGCTGGTGAAAAATAACCGCCGGATGCCGTACTAAAATCACAAGCTACGTAGCCAGTCGGCCAGCACCAGCGCATGGTTCTGCGTGGTGTTTTTTGCTGCGTAGAGCAGGGTCAGCGGCTGTTTTTTGGCGATGTCCGCCAGCCGCTTTCCTTCTTGCTCGTGTTGCGCCAGTTCTGCGCGATATTGCTCGCGAAAGGTTGCAAAATCGACGACTTCGCCGTGAAAGGCTTTGCGCAGTTCCGTTGACGGCGTGATTTCTTTATCCCACTCATCAAGGGCTAAATCGGTTTTTTTGATACCGCGCGGCCAGAGGCGGTCGACCAGTACGCGATAACCATCGCTCTGTTCAGCCGGATCATAAACGCGTTTGCACTGAATATTCATCGTGTTTGTTCTCCCTTTCACGCAAGATTTGTCACGTCACTATAGCACCGGATATTAGCGAATTTCTTTGTCTCTCCCGGCGCAAAGTCCGAAAATCGCCATCAGTAGTGAAAGTATTGCAACACCCATCAGTGGTACGGACCAGTTACCGTTAGCATCGTGTATTTTACCCATTAGCGGCGGCCCACAGGCTGCCAGCAAATACCCGACGGATTGTGCCATCCCCGAGAGTGCCGCCGCCTGATGCGCAGAACTTGCCCGAAGACCAATGAACGTCAACCCCAGTATCATTGTTGCGCCGGAACCAAAACCGAAAAGCAGAGTCCAGGTGATCGCGTGCGCTGGCATAAAGCAGAGCCCAACCGCGCCCACTGCGCACATCAAAGCAACGAACGCTGCAATACCACGCTGGTCTTTCACATGATGTAAGAAAAGTGGGATCAGCAAACCGGGAGCTGCTGTGGCTAGTTGCAGCAAACCATGCAGTGAACCCGCCTGTGCTTCGCTATAGCCGTGACTGATGAGGATCGCCGGAAGCCAGCCAATAATCACGTAATAGACCAGTGAGTTGATCCCAAGAAACAATGTTACCTGCTAGGCAAGTGGCGAACGCCAGATACCCCGAGTATGTAAGGCGCGTGAGGTACTCAAATTTGCATGTTGCTGACTTCGCCACTGTGGCAGCCATAAAAAAAGAGCCAGCAGAGGAAAACACATCAGCATGAACAACGCGCCTTGCCAGCCAAAACCGTTCAAAGCCAGCGGCACGACCATAGCCGATCCCAGTGCCGCTGCAGCTCCCATTGTCAGGGAATATGCGCCGGTAAGTCTGGCGACGGAATGAGGGAAATCGCGTTTAATTAATCCTGGCAGTAAGACATTGCCTAATGCAATCCCACCGCCAATGACCGCTGTACCGCCAAATAATAAGTAAGGCGAAGGGAGAGAACGAATTGCGATACCTGCACAGATCAAAAGTAACGCGGCAAACAGGCTACGTTCCATACCAAAACGTCGCGCCACCGGGGCAGCCAGAGGTGAGATTAGCGCAAAGGCCAATAATGGCAGGGTGGTTAATAAGCCGGTTTGCGCTGTCGTCAGCGAGTAAGCGGAACGAATCGTATCCAGTAACGGCGCTGCGCCGGTAAAGGTGACGCGTAATGTTGTGGCAATCATCAGAATGCCAGCGATAAGGACAATCCTGTTTTTGCCGCTTAATGAAGTTGAACAGGTCATATGCTTCTCATTGTTACAAACGAGGCTGTACCTTACCGTTTTTATTGTTATGTTGAATCAAGCTAAAATGACAAATTATCGCTAAGTTCGGACAAAATGATGCACAGGTTGAATCTCAATGGCTATGAACCCGACCGACACCATGAAGCCGCGGTCGCATTTTGTATTCACGCCGGAACGGATGAGTTAACCAGTCCTGTACATCAGCACCGCAAAGGACAGCTGATACTAGCATTACATGGTGCAATTACCTGTACGGTGGAAAATGCTTTGTGGATGGTGCCGCCACAATATGCGGTTTGGATACCGGGCGGGGTGAAGCATAGCAATCAAGTGACAGCTAACGCTGAACTCTGTTTTCTGTTTATCGAACCCAGCGCAGTGACAATGCCGACAACATGTTGCACATTGAAAATATCGCCCTTATGCCGGGAATTAATTTTAACCCTGGCAAACAGGACGACGACTCAGCGTGCTGAGCCGATGACCCGCAGATTAATTCAGGTCCTGTTTGATGAACTCCCTCAGCAGCCACAACAACAGCTGCACCTGCCCGTTTCTTCTCATCCTAAAATCCGCACGATGGTGGAGATGATGGCGAAAGGGCCCGTCGAGTGGGGGTCATTGGGGCAATGGGCTGGCTTTTTTGCGATGAGTGAACGCAATCTTGCCCGACTGATAGTGAAAGAGACGGGGTTGAGTTTTCGCCAGTGGCGTCAGCAGTTACAGCTGATTATGGCGCTTCAGGGATTAGTGAAAGGCGATACTGTACAGAAAGTTGCTCATACGCTGGGGTATGATTCAACAACGGCCTTTATTACTATGTTTAAGAAAGGCCTAGGGCAAACGCCAGGCCGATATATTGCGGGATTAACTACTGTTTCCCCACAATCAGCGAAACCAGACCCGCGGCAATAAGCGGGCCAACCGGTACGCCGCGAAACAGCGCTACGCCTAAAACAGTGCCCACCAGCAGCCCAGCAACCAGTTGCGGCTGGCTGCCCATTAACGTCACGCCGCGCCCACCCAGCCAGGAGACAATAACGCCTACTGCAATTGCCACCAGCGATTTCCAGTTCAGAAACGAGTGAATCAAGGTTGAGGGCGGTAGCGTCCCGCTGGCGATGGGGGCCATAACGCCAATCGTCAGAATGATTATCCCGATACTTAGCCCCTGTTTTTCAATCCACGGGAAAAAGGTGCTTAACGGTGTGACGCGGACAATGATCAACACCAGAATTGAAACGGCGACAGTGGTGTTATGACTGATAAAGCCCAGCGCAGCTAACCCGAGCAGGATCAGCAAAGTGACATCAAACATCGTGGTTTCCTTGCCAAAAAATAATAAGCCTGCTTACTTTACGCTTGCTGCAGGAAGGAAGTAGAAAATCTTTACGTTTTTTGCATAAAAAATCAGGCGAACTGTCATCAAACTGCCATTTGTGCACGCTAACAATAACGTGAAAACAGCTATCTCCCGGGGGCATGCTATGAACGATCAAATGTTCGTCGAGACACTGATTATCACATCATCGTTTTTTGCTATTGCGGTTGTGCTGGTTTTGTCCGTTCTGCTTATTGAACGGATAGGCTAGCTACGCAGTGCGGCGGAAATTGACCAGTTCTGGTTGCGCAATGCGCAAATAATCCGCGGTTTTCAAAATAACGGATTTATCCAGCATCCCTGCATTGAAGGCGATTTCATCAAATCGTTCGAAGAGTAGAGGGTCGGCAACCAGTTTGAGTTTTGGATGGAAGCTGAAAGGGGGGATCGCGCCGAAGACACAGCCTGTGAGTTCATCAACTTCCGCCGGGCTGGCCAACGAAGCGCGTAATCCGCCTATATGGCTGGCGAGTTGGCTCAGATCGGCCTGTTGATCGGCTGCGAGGATCGCCAGAACATGTTGATTTACGCCATTGCCTTTGACTTTACATACCAGTGCCTTAGCACCCTGGCCTAGAGCGGTGCCACGAATTTCTGACACCGCTTCACATTTACCTACCGCTTCATGGATAACGACGCGGAAGTTAGCACCTTCTTGTGATAATAAAGCGATTAACTGCTGATGCGTCACGCTTCCTTTAGCCATTTCAGTCATTTCACGCTCCTGAGATTACAAGCAAACAACCACAGAAGGTTATCATGAACGGCTGTTTTTGTTCTGCTTATTGACATATAAACGCTCATCGGAAGCTTTATACGCATCATGTAACGTAATCGCTAAATCCCCCTCCTGATGACCGAGGTTGTCATTTATTTGCTTTAACTTGTCCATGTCAATTGCAATAAACATCACCGAAGAACCGGATTGCACCAGTTTCTGCAACCGCTGCTCCAGTTCAGGGGTTAAAATTTTGCGATTATACAGTCCAGTCATCGCATCACTAATATTTTCTCGCGACACATTTTGGTATAAACGGAAGTGCATCCGGACCATATTCAGCAAAATTAACGCCGTCAAAATCCAGAACAGAACGCTTTTCCACGAAGACGTGATAAAGTAAAGAATATCAATGGATAACGAGACACGAATGCCGCCCGGTAAGTCATGGACGTAACTGACATACTGGAACAGATTATCTTCGCTCTGGTTGATGATAATGTCGCGCCCCGAATCGGTATCGGTTAGCGTGACATTGAGAAAACGCCAGAGGAGAGGGCGGTCATGAGTGTAAAAGATATTCCGCAAATTGTTTTTGTTAATATCCAGCAGCACAATCCCTTTTAGCTGCCCTGCGACATATACCGGCGTCAGCAAACTCATCACGTTCTGTTTAGTACGCTGATCCTGGTAAATGCTCGACAATACGGTACGCCCGGTAAATACCTTTTCAATATCTTTGCGATCGATGCCAATACTTCCTGACTGCAGGAAGGACCAGTTATTCATCGCAAAGTATTCAACATTAACCGGCTCATAAAAATAGACATAGCGGTCATTGAGATCGAGATAATAGTGAAATTTCTCTTCGGCTATCCCAAGACCTGAACCGTAATCATCCTGGTGGCGGTTGCCTTCCACTGCCTGATCAAAAGCGGGTAATAGTGCTGCAGCTTCCACAATTGTGTCGCAGTCAGTGGATGCGGTTTGTAGTGTGCCGCGTAAGCCCGGGTATTTATGGGCAGTCAGGTTTAAGCCATGGGTATTATTGGCAGACTCAAAAGCCTCGCAGATGGCGCGCCGCTGTTCTGGCGACACTTCCGACTGCTCAGCAGCGT
>NZ_JBQZXE010000151.1:0-7521 GCF_053555855.1 Shigella sp. SIG3 | reverse complement strand
TAGGTCATCGGGCATTATCTGAACATAAAACACTATCAGTAAGTTGGAGTCATTACCCTATTAATGGTAAAAAGCTGTCACAATTCATAAAAAACCTTAATATACGCCACCCTAAACATAACCAGCGTTAATGTAAGGTTTTTGTGTGGACTGGCTTCTTGATGTTTTTGCTACCTGGCTCTACGGCTTAAAAGTAATCGCGATAACGTTAGCGGTCATCATGTTCATCAGCGGGCTGGACGATTTTTTTATTGATGTCGTCTACTGGGTACGCCGCATTAAACGCAAGTTGAGTGTTTATCGCCGCTACCCGCGAATGAGTTACCGCGAACTGTATAAACCAGATGAAAAACCGTTAGCGATTATGGTTCCGGCGTGGAATGAAACGGGCGTCATCAGCAATATGGCCGAGCTGGCGGCGACCACGCTCGACTACGAAAACTATCATATCTTTGTTGGCACCTACCCCAACGACCCCGATACTCAACGTGATGTTGACGAAGTGTGCGCTCGCTTTCCGAACGTGCATAAGGTAGTCTGCGCGCGTCCTGGTCCCACCAGCAAAGCCGACTGTCTGAACAACGTGCTGGACGCCATCACCCAGTTTGAACGTAGCGCCAATTTCGCTTTTGCTGGTTTTATTCTGCATGGCGCCGAAGATGTGATTTCACCGATGGAATTGCGTCTGTTCAACTATCTGGTCGAGCGTAAAGATCTGATTCAGATCCCAGTGTATCCGTTTGAACGCGAATGGACGCACTTCACCAGCATGACTTACATTGATGAGTTTTCAGAACTGCATGGCAAAGATGTTCCGGTGCGTGAAGCCCTCGCCGGACAAGTGCCCAGCGCAGGCGTCGGCACCTGTTTCAGCCGCCGCGCCGTGACCGCACTGTTAGCTGACGGTAACGGTATTGCTTTCGACGTGCAGAGTCTTACTGAAGATTACGACATTGGCTTCCGCCTGAAAGAAAAAGGTATGACGGAAATTTTTGTCCGTTTTCCGGTGGTGGACGAAGCCAAAGAACGCGAGCAGCGTAAATTTTTACAGCACGCACGGACGTCAAACATGATCTGCGTGCGCGAATATTTCCCCGATACCTTTTCGACTGCGGTTCGACAAAAATCTCGCTGGATCATCGGCATTGTTTTCCAGGGCTTTAAAACCCATAAATGGACCTCCAGCCTGACGCTGAACTACTTTCTCTGGCGCGACCGCAAAGGGGCAATCAGTAACTTTGTCAGCTTCCTCGCGATGCTGGTGATGATCCAGCTTTTGCTGTTGCTGGCGTATGAAAGTTTGTGGCCCGATGCCTGGCATTTCCTTTCTATTTTTAGCGGCAGCGCATGGTTAATGACCCTGCTGTGGCTAAACTTTGGCTTGATGGTTAACCGCATCGTGCAGCGAGTGATTTTCGTCACTGGCTACTACGGCCTCACGCAGGGCCTGCTTTCCGTCCTGCGTCTTTTCTGGGGCAACCTGATTAACTTTATGGCTAACTGGCGCGTGCTGAAACAGGTTCTTCAGCACGGCGATCCGCGTCGCGTGGCGTGGGATAAAACAACGCATGACTTCCCCAGCGTCACTGGCGATACCCGCTCGTTGCGCCCGTTAGGTCAAATTCTGCTGGAAAATCAGGTCATCACTGAAGAACAACTCGATACAGCACTGCGTAATCGCGTCGAAGGTCTACGCCTGGGCGGTTCAATGCTGATGCAGGGGCTGATTAGCGCCGAGCAGCTGGCACAGGCGCAGGCAGAGCAAAACGGCGTGGCGTGGGAATCCATCGATGCCTGGCAGATCCCGTCCTCGCTGATTGCCGAAATGCCAGCCTCCGTAGCGCTGCATTATGCAGTACTGCCGCTGCGTCTGGAAAATGATGAGTTAATTGTCGGCAGTGAAGATGGTATTGACCCGGTTTCGCTGGCGGCCCTGACGCGTAAAGTCGGACGCAAAGTGCGTTACGTCATTGTTCTGCGGGGACAAATTGTCACAGGGTTACGCCACTGGTATGCACGCCGACGCGGTCACGATCCGCGGGCAATGTTGTACAATGCGGTTCAGCATCAGTGGCTCACGGAACAGCAGACCGGTGAAATCTGGCGGCAATATGTGCCGCATCAGTTCCTGTTCGCCGAAATACTGACCACGCTCGGTCATATTAATCGTTCAGCAATTAACGTGTTGTTATTGCGCCATGAACGCAGTTCTCTGCCGCTCGGCAAGTTTTTGGTCACCGAAGGCGTTATCAGCCAGGAAACGTTGGATCGCGTCCTGACAATTCAACGCGAATTACAAGTTTCGATGCAATCACTATTACTCAAAGCAGGTTTAAACACAGAACAGGTTGCGCAACTGGAGTCCGAAAATGAAGGAGAATAACCTTAATCGCGTCATCGGATGGTCTGGTTTACTGCTGACGTCTTTATTGAGTACCAGCGCACTCGCAGACAATATCGGCACCAGCGCAGAAGAGCTGGGGCTGAGCGATTATCGCCATTTTGTTATTTATCCCCGTCTCGATAAGGCGCTGAAGGCACAGAAAAATAACGACGAAGCAACCGCCATCCGCGAATTTGAATATATACACCAACAGGTGCCGGATAATATTCCGCTGACTTTATACCTTGCGGAAGCCTATCGTCATTTTGGTCATGATGACCGGGCGCGGCTGTTGCTTGAGGATCAACTGAAACGTCACCCAGGAGATGCCCGACTTGAGCGCAGTCTGGCGGCTATTCCAGTTGAAGTGAAAAGCGTTACGACTGTTGAAGAACTGCTTGCCCAGCAAAAAGCGGGCGACGCTGCGCCGACCCTGCGTTGTCGCAGTGAAGTCGGGCAGAATGCCCTGCGGCTGGCACAATTACCTGTCGCCAGAGCGCAACTGAACGATGCGACGTTTGCTGCATCGCCGGAAGGAAAAACGCTGCGAACCGATCTGCTGCAACGGGCAATCTACCTGAAACAATGGTCCCAGGCAGATACGCTATACAATGAAGCACGCCAGCAGAACACATTAAGCGCGGCAGAACGCCGTCAGTGGTTTGACGTGCTTCTTGCCGGGCAGCTGGACGATCGGATCCTGGCACTGCAATCACAGGGGATCTTCACCGATCCTCAGTCATATATTACTTACGCGACCGCGCTGGCTTATCGTGGCGAAAAAGCACGCCTCCAGCATTATCTCATTGAAAATAAGCCGCTGTTTACCACGGGCGCACAAGAGAAAAGTTGGCTCTATCTGTTATCTAAATACAGCGCCAACCCCGTTCAGGCATTGGCGAATTATACGGTGCAGTTTGCCGATAACCGCCAGTATGTTGTTGGCGCGACGCTACCGGTGCTGTTAAAAGAGGGTCAGTACGACGCAGCGCAAAAACTGCTCGCCACCCTCCCCGCCAATGAAATGCTTGAGGAGCGTTATGCTGTCAGCGTGGCGACCCGTAACAAGGCTGAATCTCTGCGTCTGGCACGATTGCTGTATCAGCAAGAACCGACAAATCTTCCCCGCCTGGATCAACTGACCTGGCAACTGATGCAGAACGAGCAGTCACGCGAAGCTGCCGATTTATTGCTGCAACGCTATCCTTTCCAGGGCGATGCGCGTGTCAGCCAGACTTTAATGGCGCGACTGGCGTCTCTGCTGGAAAGTCATCCTTACCTAGCAACGCCGGCGAAGGTGGCGATTTTATCGAAACCCTTACCGCTGGCGGAGCAACGTCAGTGGCAAAGTCAGTTGCCGGGTATTGCAGATAATTGCCCGGCAATAGTTCGCTTGCTGGGCGATATGTCGCCTTCCTACGATGCTGCCGCCTGGAACCGTCTGGCAAAGTGTTATCGGGACACGCTACCCGGTGTGGCGTTGTATGCATGGCTTCAGGCCGAACAACGACAACCGAGCGCCTGGCAACATCGTGCGGTAGCCTATCAGGCGTATCAGGTTGAGGACTACGCCACCGCACTGGCGGCCTGGCAGAAAATCAGTCTTCACGACATGAGCAATGAGGATCTGCTCGCCGCCGCCAACACCGCTCAGGCAGCGGGAAATGGCGCGGCTCGCGATCGCTGGCTTCAACAGGCAGAACAACGTGAGCTGGGAAACAATGCTCAATACTGGTGGCTGCATGCGCAACGTTATATCCCAGCTCAGCCAGAACTCGCACTGAACGATCTCACGCGCTCAATCAATATTGCCCCTTCTGCCAACGCTTACGTTGCGCGGGCGACAATTTATCGCCAACGTCATAATGTTCCGGCCGCGGTGAGTGATTTGCGCGCCGCGCTGGAACTGGAACTGGAACCGAATAATAGCAACACCCAGGCAGCGCTTGGTTACGCCTTGTGGGATAGCGGTGATATCGCACAGTCGCGGGAAATGCTCGAACAGGCGCATAAAGGGCTTCCGGACGATCCGGCACTGATCCGACAACTGGCCTACGTGAACCAGCGTCTGGATGACATGCCTGCGACGCAGCACTACGCCCGGCTGGTGATTGATGACATTGATAATCAGGCGCTGATAACCCCACTGACCCCAGAGCAAAATCAGCAACGCTTCAATTTCCGCCGTTTGCATGAGGAGGTCGGTCGCCGCTGGACGTTCAGTTTCGATTCTTCCATCGGCTTGCGTTCCGGCGCAATGAGTACCGCTAACAATAATGTCGGCGGTGCAGCGCCTGGGAAAAGCTATCGTAGCTACGGACAACTGGAAGCCGAGTACCGCATCGGACGCAATATGCTGCTGGAAGGCGACCTGCTCTCAGTTTATAGCCGCGTCTTTGCCGATACCGGAGAAAACGGGGTGATGATGCCGGTGAAAAATCCGATGTCCGGCACCGGTCTGCGCTGGAAGCCGCTGCGCGATCAGATCTTTTTCCTCGCCGTCGAACAGCAGTTGCCGCTGAACGGGCAAAATGGCGCATCCGATACCATGCTGCGCGCCAGCGCCTCATTCTTTAATGGCGGCAAATACAGCGACGAATGGCACCCGAACGGTTCAGGCTGGTTTGCCCAAAACCTGTACCTCGATGCGGCGCAATATATCCGCCAGGATATTCAGGCGTGGACGGCAGATTATCGCGTCAGCTGGCATCAGAAGGTAGCTAACGGACAGACTATTGAGCCTTACGCTCACGTTCAGGACAACGGCTATCGTGATAAAGGCACTCAGGGCGCGCAGCTTGGCGGTGTCGGGGTCCGCTGGAATATTTGGACCGGCGAGACGCACTACGACGCCTGGCCGCACAAAGTCAGTCTCGGCGTCGAGTATCAACATACCTTTAAGGCGATTAATCAACGTAACGGAGAGCGCAACAACGCGTTTCTCACCATTGGAGTGCACTGGTAAATGCGTAAGTTCATTTTCGTATTGCTGACACTGCTTTTGGTCAGCCCTTTTTCCTTTGCGATGAAAGGTATTATCTGGCAACCACAAAACCGAGATAGTCAGGTTACCGATACCCAGTGGCAGGGGCTGATGAGTCAGTTACGTTTTCAAGGCTTCGATACCCTGGTTTTGCAATGGACCCGTTACGGCGATGCATTTACCCAGCCAGAACAGCGCACGTTATTGTTTAAGCGTGCCGCAGCTGCGCAACAGACTGGCCTGAAGCTGATTGTCGGGCTGAACGCCGATCCGGAATTTTTTATGCACCAGAAACAGTCGTCTGCAGCGCTGGAAAGCTATCTTAATCGCCTGCTGGCTGCCGATCTCCAGCAAGCCAGATTATGGAGCGCCGCGCCTGGCATAACGCCGGATGGCTGGTACATCAGCGCGGAAATTGACGACCTGAACTGGCGCAGCGAAGCCGCCCGTCAACCTTTGCTAACATGGTTAAACAACGCGCAGCGGCTGATTAGCGATGTTTCAGCAAAACCGGTTTATATCAGTAGTTTTTTCGCCGGAAACATGTCGCCCGATGGCTATCGCCAACTGCTGGAACAAGTTAAAGCAACCGGAGTTAATGTCTGGGTACAGGATGGCAGCGGCGTGGATAAACTTACCGCTGAACAGCGTGAACGTTATCTACAGGCCAGCGCCGATTGCCAAAGCTCCGCCCCAGCAAGCGGCATTGTTTATGAACTGTTTGTCGCCGGCAAAGGCAAAACCTTTACAGCGAAACCGAAACCGGACGCAGAAATTGCCTCGCTGTTAGCGAAACGTTCCTCTTGCGGTAAAGACATGCTCTATTTCTCTCTGCGCTATTTGCCCGTCGCGCACGGCATTCTCGAGTATTAAATCCCCTCCAGGTAAGTCGGGTACGACCTGGCTTACCTCTTTCGCTCTCGTCAGAATTCCATCAAGATTAATTGCTAAAAAGCATGCTAAAGAAAGAAGATCGTTATCGGCGAACGGGCCGATCACTCATGCAGGAAGCATAGATCCTTTGAGCGGAGTTTCTGATATCTGAGGAGTGCGAAATGCAATTGAGCAGCAGTGAACCTTGCGTGGTGATCCTGACCGAAAAAGAGGTAGAGGTAAGCGTCAATAACCATGCTACGTTTACCCTTCCGAAAAACTACCTGGCCGCCTTCGCGTGCAACAATAACGTCATTGAACTCTCAACGTTAAATCACGTATTAATCACCCACATCAACCGTAACATCATCAACTATTATCTGTTGTTTTTAAATAAGAAATTAACCTGTGTAAAGCCCTGGTCGCGGCTGGCAACCCCGGTTATCGCTTGTCATAGCCGTACACCGGAAGTGTTCCGGCTAGCCGCCAACCACAGCAAGCAGCAACCCAGCAAACCCTGCGAAGCGGAGTTGACGCGCGCATTACTTTTTACCGTATTGTCTAACTTTCTTGAGCAATCGCGGTTTATTGCCCTACTGATGTATATCTTACGCAGCAGCGTCCGCGACAGCGTCTGCCGCATTATTCAAAGCGATATTCAGCATTACTGGAATCTGCGAATTGTCGCCAGTTCGCTATGTTTAAGCCCCAGCCTGCTCAAAAAGAAATTAAAAAACGAAAATACCAGCTATAGCCAGATTGTCACAGAGTGTCGTATGCGTTACGCCGTACAGATGTTATTGATGGATAACAAAAATATCACTCAGGTGGCGCAATTATGTGGCTATAGCAGCACGTCGTACTTTATCTCTGTTTTTAAGGCGTTTTACAGCCTGACACCGTTGAATTATCTCGCCAAACAGCGACAAAAAGTGATGTGGTGAAGGGCAAAGCGGAAACGGATAAGACGGGCATAAATGAAGAAGAAATGGCGCGCCCTGCAGGATTCGAACCTGCGGCCCACGACTTAGAAGGTCGTTGCTCTATCCAACTGAGCTAAGGGCGCGTTGATACCGCAATGCGGTGTAATCGCGTGAATTATACGGTCAACCCTTGCTGAGTCAATGGCTTTTGGTCTGGTTGCTGAACAAGTGAACGACCGCGTCTGATTTTCTGATTTATTTCGCTATAGCGGCAAACAAACGCACACCGCTGCGCGTCTGAATCAAGAAAACCCGTATTTTCATGTATCAAAGTACAATTTACCGCCCTAACGGAAAAT
>NZ_JBQZXE010000150.1:0-7523 GCF_053555855.1 Shigella sp. SIG3 | reverse complement strand
AACCATGTTATCCAGTGAGGAGAAACAGGTGTTCTGTTTGCCGTTATCCGTTGTCTGTGTACGGGGAGTTCTGGCTTTCGGTGCCAGCATCTGTGCAACACCGCCAAGCGTCATACTGGCACCGAGAGAAAACAGCAGATTACTCGCCATAATTCCTACCCCGGCATCCATATAGCAACCGCCATAACAGCTGCCCCCAGCACCGCCTGAAACACACCGCCACTTTTAGCTCCCACCAGACGCGGTACTATGTGGATCACTGCACCATTTGCCAGCGGCTCATTAAGACGGGCAGACAATTCGGTTTCACCTGCATCACGCCCGGCAATGCGCACCTGATACCAGCCGTCACTCAGTTTCTGACGAAACGCCGGGAGCTGTGTGGCCAGTGCGCGGATGGCTTCAGCCCCCGTTTTCACACGAAGGTCGATGCGGCGGCCAAATCGTTGCAAATCCCCGTAAAGGCAGATGCGTGCCATTCCCGGTGACGCCAGAGGGAGTGTGTGCGTCGCTGCCATTTGTCGGTATACCTCTCTCGTTTACTCAGTTGTTCAGGAATATGGTGCAGCAGCTCACCATCGCCGCAGTAAATGGCGGCATGATTCGGCACCGATGAACCAAAACAGCACAGCAGCACATCGCCCGGTTGTGCTGATGACAACGGCACCTGATACAGCCCTGTGGCCTCCAGATTATCCAGATAGAGATTCTGACCGTGACGCCACCAGTCATCCCCGCGGTGAAAATCCGGCATCTCAATCCCCGCCAGATGATAAGCATCCCGGAACAGCGTGTAACAGTCCGTCACCCCGTGCTCAAAGCGCCGCCCGGTGAGATGCGGCACACAGCGGAACTTGTGAATCGCCCCCCGGCAGACCAGCCACCACGGCAAATCACTCTGCACCTGCAGCCGCCGGTCAGCCTCACTCAGCCAGGGCAGACCACCGGGATGACTGTGGACCAGTGCCACAATCTCACCCTGCATTTGTGCCCGCAGCCAGTCCTCCGGAGCCATCCGGAACCGTTCCTCCGGCTCACCGGAGATATTCTCGCTGGGAAGATACCTGTCTCCCTCCGGCGTTCTCACCACGAATCCACACGACTCCGCTGGCGCACATCGCCGGGCGTGCGCCAGAATCGCTGATTCTGTCTGTGTCATGGATTTACTGAGAAAGTTTATTGATGGAAAGGAAACCGCCGAAATTACCGGTATTGTTGCGCAACTCACACCCGCGCATACACTTGCTGCATTTGTCCTTCCGGATATCCGTCGTTGGTTTGTCGAACTCGTCAGCCACTGCCCTGCCCGTGTAACCACACTCATCAGAACGGTAAGTCCACATACAGGTATTCGCCAGCATGATACGCCCCGGGAAAACCGCGCCATCCGTCTCCGTTGGTGTGGCCAGCACAAAAGAGGCACTGACCGCGCTCAGTTCGCTGCACTGCTCGATGCGCCAGCGGCTGATCACCTCCTGTTCCGGATCGGCGTCGCTGTTTCCGTTGACGAAGTTCACCGCATCCAGAAAACGGTCGTAAACCTTACGGCGGACCACCGTTCCGCCGACCAGACTCTGCAGATCTTCCGCCATCCCGGTGACCATGCCGTGCAGGTTAGAGACCGTCAGTGTCGGACGGGCAGCACAGCCCCTGCCGTTCAGTTCAAACCCCGCCCCCTGAATGGGGTATGCCTGATACTGCCGCCCCTGCCAGGTGACCGGCTCACCTTTTTCGTTCTGCTCATTACAGAAAAAATAACGCTCACCACCGACCTCTGTCAGATCGATTTCCCAGAGCTCCACCCGGGCTGACTGCTCCGCACGGGTGCATTCATTCAGTGTTTCCTGCCGGATATCCTGCATCAGTTCACCACCTGTTCAAAATCGGCCGTTACAGTCACCCATAACGCCCCCACGCTTGCCGACCATTTACGACAAACCTCCCTGATCAGTTTCCAGTCATAAGGTGGCGTCCACTGAAATGCGCGGACGCCACCGTGCCGTTCCAGAAAGGCTTTTAAAGATGGGTGTTCACCTTTACGAACACGTATCGTCACGCTGTAAGTCGACAACTGGTTATTCAGTCCCGCCGCACGACGCTGTTCATAACCATCGCCCAGCTTCACTGTCACCACTTTCGGCTCTGATACCACATTCATATCCGGGCGCACTTTCCAGTGAAACGTCTCCATTACCGGTATGCTCCACTTAACCGGCCACCATCACGGGCCTGCTGTTGCATAAAGTCCGCGGCCGCTTTTTTCCCGAGGTCATAAACCACCTTCAGGGCAGCCGGACCTATCTGCCCGTTCGTGCCGTCGTTATTGATCTCAATGTTGTACTGCGGGGCAAACATCACCATGCCTGAACCACCAGTATCCGCCACAACCCCCCAGCTTACCATCAGCACCGCGACGCAGTGGCAGAATGGCTTCAGGTCCCGCTTCCCCCATCACACCCGCGCCTTTTGCAAAAGCAAAAAACGTCGGACGGTTAACCACCGTGCCACTGTAGCGACTCAAATCAGCAGACTGGTAAACACCGCCATCAGCATTAGTCGTGAAGCCGAATAAAGAACCGACGCCCTTTACCGCCTGCATCATGGCCATCTGTGCCATAATTCTGGCCATATCTGACAACAGGGAAGAGGTGAAGGATTTAAAATTCAGCTTACCGGTGGTACAGAATGTCGCCAGTGCATTACCGGCACTGCTGAATGCCACTGTAAACATCTGTTCTGCCGTTCCCGCCGCATTATCCGCATCCGCCGTAAAATTCTGAAACGCCCGCATGGCACCGTTTTTCCAGTCGCCCTGCGCCACTTCCAGTTCCTGCCAGTAGCGTTTGTTTTCATTCAGTTGTCGCTTCAGGCTCCCCTTCAGCACCTCCTCAGCCCTCCGGTAGTCCTCCGTCCCGTAAGTGCCTTTCTGGCGACTGTCATTCTCAAGCTGTTGCAACTGTTGCCGGTATTCCTGCCGGATGCGCAACTGTGCCTGGTAGCGCTGCCGCTGCTTATCCCCCATACCTGCAGTGGCAATATCCAGATTGTGCTGCTCACGCAGTGCACGTTCTTTGTCTGCCAGCTGGCTGGTCAGCTGAACCGTTTTTTTTCTCAGGTCGTTAAGCGCTGTCTGTTTCTGCAGCTCCTGCTGTTTCACATCCAGCAGCGTCAGCGCCTGAATCAGCTCATTCTTACGGGCCAGCACACTCTTTTCATCTGCCGTCAGCTTTTTCCCGTCCAGGTCGCTGATGCGCTGCTGCAGGGCCAGAAGCTGTTTATGCGCTTCAGTCATCCTTTCAGTGGCAATGCCTGCTGACTGTCTGGCAGCAGCAATCTGCCCTTCCACCTGTGCCTGCTGCTGACTGTACTGCAGCAATAACCGGGTGGCCTCATCATTACGGGTTGCCCGTGTATTTTTCTTAATGGCTTTTTCGTAACGTTCATTTTCACGCTGTATCGCCGCATCCCTGACAGCCTGGTCGGCGTACTGCATGGCATTAATACGCGCAATTTCCCGCTGATGTCGTGCAGCTTCCGTTTCATTCATCCGGTTCAGCGCGGCATTTTCAGCATTCCGGCGTTTCTGTTGCTCCTGGTAATTCCGTTCTGCCTGCGCTTTTGCATCCTGCAAATCCTTCCGGCGTTTTTTCTCCTGAAGATCGTTAAGACGCTGCTGATCGTACTCCACCTGTGTGGAGGCGTTTGTCCACGGATATTTTTTCGCGCGCTGAATTTTTTCCTGTAACGCATCAATCTGCGCATCCAGCGAGTCTTCACGACCAATATTCATGGCCGCATCCCAGAACTGCTTCCACCAGTCAGACAAGGTTTGCAGCGTACTACCCAGCGCATTGAGATTATTATCAATATCAGATGTGCGTTTACCGGTTTCCTCTGCCAGCGCAGACATGGCGATCCGGGCCGCATCACTGGACCGCCCCTGCTCCCCAAGGACGCGTATCTGCTCAAGCTGAGTGGCAGTCAAAAAATGCAGCGCATTGTCCAGCGCCTTCGCGGCATTTACAGGATCATCCTTCAGCCGCTTAAACTGATTTATGGTATCGCTGACCGACTGGCCAACCGATCGCTCCATCTGTGCGGCAGCTTTCGCCACCATACCAATATCGTTTCCATGAAATGCCCCACTGCCCACCACCTGTGCCAGCGCACCGGCTGCCGCATGTTGCGTGATACCATTCCCGGATATGGCCCGGCTGAGTTTCCACAACTGCCCGACAGTGACACCGGCATAATGTCCCGTCAGCGCCAGCTGACGGTTAAATTCCTCGCCCTCCTTCCGCCGTCATGCCAGGCTTTACCCAGACCCAGGACCGCCGCGACAAGTCCGCCAATAACGCCGCCAGTCATCATGCCTTTCGGCGACATCAGTGCGCCTGTCCATCCGGCACGGTTAGCCAGCGTTATCCCGGATCCCCTCAGCGCACCAAAATTGCCGCGCGCCATCTGACTGATTAACACCCCCAGCTGAGCCGCCCTGGCGCGAAGCAACTCAGAAGACGACAGATTCTGGCGGGTTGCCTGCTCTTTAAGCTGGCGGATAAACGCCGCTTTCTGCCGGGTGGCCTGTTCCTCTGCCTGCGTCAGGGCACGGGTTTTCGCCGTGATCTCCGAAATCAGCGCCAGATAATCCTGCTGACCAACCCCGCCACTGTTTCTGGCCTGTCGGATCTGCTGCTGAATACGCTGTAATTCCTGAAGCCCCGCACCGGCCTGTTTCACACTGTCAATCTGGCGATAAAAGGCGGCAGCCGCTTTATCCTGCGCCTCCGCCAGTGCCCTGGCCTGCGCCTGTTCCTCGCGCATTTTCTGATTCAGGGCATCCACGCGCAGACGGGTTTGTTCCACCTCACGGGCCATGCGTTCATGAGCCCGTGCATTCTTCTCCACCGTCTGCGCATGGGCTGATGCTGCTGTTGCAGCCGAAGAAGCCGCCTGCATTGTCTGCCGGGCCGCCTGAGTCTGACGCTCCATAAAACGCTGCATACGGGCAGAAGACCGTTCTGCATCGCTGGCTGCACCATTCAGAAGGTTTTTGATACGGGGAATTTCATTTTTAAACTCTGCCGCATCAATCCCCAAATCAATGACCAGGTTGGCTATCTGGTCCATAACGCACACCTCCGGAAATACCTTCCCCAAGATGCATCAGTTCTTCGTCCGTTCGCTCCGGTATCCCGTTCTCTTCCGGTAAAAGGCTGAAATCAGCCACCGCAGCATCGCTGCTGCCGGACACCATTCTCACGATCAATGCCTTCAGCGAGGCAAACTGCGCATCCATCCACACATCACTGAAGCTCTGCATCCGGAAATAATCGCCCCACTCACCAAGCTCAGTGGCCGACATATCCGACAGCATCTGCCGCCAGTCTGCCCGCCGGAACTCCCGGGCAAGCCGCATGACAAACTGCATTTCCCGCGTCAGGACTTTTCCGGCGTCAGCGCCTCATGATCATCATCCCCGGCATTCTCAATGGTCCCCATACCGCTCAGCGACAGAACCCTCTCCGCCCCCGCGCCCAGCGCATCATACGACCATGTTGTCATAATGGATGCGCAAAGCGTCTCAACATCCTGAGACTGCTCAGCATTCCACAGTGAGCGGGAAACCAGCCAGGCATTGATATCCATTCCCATACGCAGAAAAGCAATCTGTCGTTCAGCCTCCGGCAGTTCTCCCTCCTGTGCATCAAACTTTGCCTTTCGCTGCTGAACAAACGTCAGATATTCAATTCTCTGCAGCCCGGACAGCTCACTGAGCACCACGGACTGTTTTTCATAATTAAACGTATCCTGTTTCAGAAACATCATGTTCTCCGGATGCAAAAAGCCCCGGATAACCGGGGCAATGATGAGTATCGTCCTGTTATGGTGCGCTGACGGTCACCGCAGCCACTGCCACAAACTCTCCGTCAGAGGTCATGCCCACGATGCTGACACTGCCCTGCTGCACGCCTTTCACCGTGGCCACAAGCCCGCTCAGGGGCACCGAAGCAGTCTGAGGATCTGACGAATGCACACTGATCGCTTTGTCACTGGCCCCGTCAGGTTTTACTGTAAAGGTCAGTGTGGTGGTTGCTCCCGCTTTGACACTGACAGATGCCGGTGCCACCGTCAGTCCGGTAACACCCACGGTTTCAGCGCCCTCCTCTGCCAGATACGGACGCCCCACACCGCTGATTTTTACAGTACGGGTCATCACCTCTTTTGAGGTAATGGTTTTACCCAGTGAACTCAGCCAGCCACGGAAAACATCAACCGTACCGTTGGGGTATTTGATACGAAACGCGCAGACTTCACCGGAATCGAACAACTGAACCAGTTTTTTCTGCCCGCTGTCACCCGGACGCCAGGCCAGCGTCGCCGAAGTATCACCGACGGATTTCTGCCCCTGGGTTGTCGTTTTCCAGTCTGCATCTTCATCATCGAGATAAGTGTCATCTTCTGCATCAGCGGTCATCTCGCCAGGTTGCAGATCCTTCACCATCGCAAGACGCAGCCAGTCAGTGTCCGACAAAGGGTTCGCAAATGCGTCGCCGTTGCCGGTATACATCCATAACGTCGTTCCCGCACCTTTCGTTTTTGCCAGTGGATTTGGTGTGGTCATTACCACCTCCTTAATTCGTGTACGTGATCTGGTACGTGATTTCCGCCATCGCCCAGGTAGCCATCTCATTATCACGTTGATAGTTAAAACCGAGTGGGTTCAGGGTGTCGATGAGTCCGGAAAGTGCCGGTACATCATTCAGGGCCGGGAAAATGGTGCTCTCCATCCACATATCCAGCTCTGAATCCGGTGCCTGTGCCCGGATGAAGACGGCAATATACAGAACAGCCTGCCAGTCATCTCCATCCGTCATTTTTCCGGTGTACTGAGCATCACTCAGCCACACCGCCACGGCAGGCAGTTTGCGCATCAATAAATGCCGGAAGCCCGTCAAAAAACGTGGCGCTGTCTCCACACTGTTCCCGAAGGCGTGCCAGCACGCTCTGACGGATTTGTGTGTGCCGGTTCATTTACTCAGATGTAACCTCAGTTGTTGTTTCAGGGCATACCCCAGCTGTTTCGGCATTTCCGCAGCAATGATGCGATCGCGGGCATCTTCAAATGCCTGTGTCAGCGGTCCGGACATCGGGATTTTCACTACCTCCACAGGAAGACGATTTTTTCTTAGCCTTCCCTGATGGTCATGCCCTGTTGCAAAACGCGCTTCAGGAAGACACCTCAGAACATGCCAGCGGCCATTCGCCAGTTGCTGAACAAATGCCCCCCGGAAAAAGTATTTTCCCACTCTCAGTCCTTCACCAGCACGCCGCCGTGTTGTGTTCAGTTTGATGGCGGGCAGATTGCCCCGGTTAACGCGGATCCTGGCCGTCATTTTTCCTGACGGACTGGCTTTAAACACCCGGACACGCTGACGTACCAGTTTCAGGGGGATCCCTTTCACCTGGTTATCGCCCGCAACGGTATTCCCGGCAACCTGCCGGGTGGCAACCGAGACCGC